>JBIKTA010000090.1:0-7749 GCA_044348315.1 Burkholderiaceae bacterium
GCTTCACCCGGGAGGGCGCAGGCGGACGGGTCGGCGGGCGGCTGATGCGCACATCGATCCGATGGCCGTGGCCGGGCGTTTACCGTTGAGTGCCGCAGGATTGTCGCGTGCGGTGGGACCGATCTCGCTCGGGGCGGTGCAGATGCGCAGTTGCGTCTTCACCCGGGAGGGCGTCGGCGATCGGTTGCGGCTTTAGCCGGGAGGGCGCAGGCGGATGGGTCGGCGGGCGAATGGTTTTTTGAGCCCGGCCGGGCCCATCCGTCGAAAGCCCGACCCCCCAAGACCGCGATCGACGGCCGAAAGCCCGACCCCCCAAGATCGCGATCGACGGCCGAAAGCCCGACCCCCCAAGACCCAGCAACGGCCCGTCGAGCGCACTCCGAGGGAGATAGGCCCGACAAGCGTGAAACCCCCGGCGCCCCCAAAGGGGCAACGTCCTCGCCGCAGCCAGCACTCGAAGCACTCGACTGGCCCGGCCGGGCCCGTCCGTCGAAAGCCCAACCCGCCAAGAACCAGCAACCGTCCGTGATGCCGCGAGCGACTCAGCGGGGTGCTCTCTCGGTTTCCACCAGCAATTCCCGGTAGAAGTGCCAACGCAGCGGATCCACCCGTTGGAGTGTCTCTCGGACCGCACAGCCGGGCTCGTCTAGGTGGAGGCAGTTGCTGAACCGACATTCACCCAGCCTGGGTGCAAAGTCCGGTAGTGCGTGCATCAGTTGCGAGGACGACAGGTGCGCGATACCGAAGAGCTGAAAGCCTGGTGAATCGATGACCCATGATCCCGAGGCACCAAGGGCCGCCGGCGAGCGATCGTTCCACACTTGGACCGGAAACATCCGGCAAAAACTGGTCGTGTGGCGGCCGGTGGACAGGGCAACCGAAATCTCCCGCGTCGCTTGGGCTGCGTCGGGCACCAGCAGATTGACCAGCGTGCTCTTGCCCATTCCGCTTTGCCCCAGCAAGAGGGTGCGTCGCCCCTCAAGCACCGGGCGAAGGATTTCCAGACTACGCTCGGGCGCAGTCGACACACTCAGCGGTATGACCGGATAACCGAGCGAGGCATAGCGCGCGAGGCGAGTGGCGATTCGCAGAGACGCTTCCTGCAGATCGGACTTGGTGGCAATGATCAATGGGGCGATGCCCTCTGTGTGCAGGACCGCCAGTGCGCGCATCAGCAGCGGTTCGGAGAACGCCGGCTCGCCCGAGATCACAACCGCGGCCTGGTCGACATTGGCTGCAAGCAGCTTGGTTCGTCCGCCGTCGCTGCGGCTCACGCAATTGCGTCGCGTCTCGATCGCTTCGATGACGGCTTGATCGGAGGCTATCGGGCGAAGGCGCACCCGGTCACCGACACAAAAATCATCCCGACGCCCGCGGGTGACTGCCTGTCGATGGTGAGCGCTGTCATCGCATTCCGCATGAACCAGCAGGTTCCGGCCATGCCGTGCGATGACCGTTCCAGAACAGATTGGCGGCAGAGCCCCTCCGTCTCCGAGCCGATCCGTGACGGCCAAGCCTCGTTTCCTCAAGGTGCCCGCACTCCGGGTTCACGTATCACGGAGGCTCACCCTCAAGCGCCCTGGAGTCTGGCAATGCGCTGCAGCGCAGGCGGATGCGAATCATTGAGTGCGGAATAAAGCGGATCGGACGTGAGCGTTGCGGCGTTGTCCCGGTAGAGCTTGGTGAGCGCGCTGGCCAGTGCCTCGGGTCGGGCCAGTTGCGCGGCGAACGCATCCGCCGCGAACTCGTCCCTGCGCGACAGCGCACTCGTCACAGGCCCGAGCGGAAACAGGAATACGGGTGCTGCCAGCATGAACAGCACAAGCGCAGTCGCGCTGCGCACCGCCTGATCGGGCGCTGCGCCCAGGCCCAGATAGAACCACGGCTGCCCGGACAACCATCCCAGCAGCGCCAGTGCGATCAGGCTGCCAAGCGTCATCGCCACCAGCCGCTTCTGCAGGTGTTTGAGCTTGAAATGACCGAGTTCATGCGCGAGCACGGCCTCGATCTCATCGGCGTCCAGTTGGTTGAGCAGGGTGTCGAAAAATACAATCCGGCGGGCCCGCCCAAAGCCTGTGAAGTAAGCGTTGCCGTGCGCAGAGCGACGACTGCCGTCCATCACGAACAGACCTTTGGCGGAGAACCGGGTGCGTGCCAGAAGCGCCTCCACGCGGTCGCGCACCACCCCGTCCGGCAAGGGCTCGAATCGGTTGAAGAGTGGCGCGATAAAGGCCGGAAAGACCAGCAGCACAATCACATTGAAGGCCACCCAGATCGCCCAGGCCCACAGCCACCACAGGCTGCCTGCGGCATCCATTACAGCGAGCACCGCGAAGAGGAGGGGCAGTCCGAGTACCGCGCTGACCAGGATGCTTCGGGTCAGATCGGTCATGAACAGTCGCCGCGTCATCCGATTGAAACCAAATCGCTCCTCCAGATGGAACTGCCGCCACCACGCAAACGGAAGATCGACCAGCGCACCAATGATGAGCACGCTGCAAACGAGCAGCGGCCCCCGCAAGCTGTCCCAATCGCTTGGGAGCAATGCGGTCAGTGCAATCAGCCACTGCAGTCCGCCGAGCATGGTCAGTCCGATCAGCCAGGCCACCTGGGCCAGGGACTCCCACATCGCCAGACGCAAGCGCGCCACCGTGTAGGCCGCTGCGCGTTGGTGGGCGTGAAGGCTGATGGCGACATCGAACGGTGCGGGGACCTGTTCCCGATGCCGCATGACGTGCCGAGACTGCCTCACGGACAGCCATAGCCTCAGCATGAATGACGCCGCCAGGAAAACGAGAAACAGTACGCTGAAGACGAGTGCTGAAGTGTCGCCTTCTGAAAGCGGCGCGAATTGGGCGGGCAGGGCAGGATTCAAGGGGTGTTATGGGACAATGCAGGGGGAGGGTTGAAGATTATGTCACAGGCAGTTTTGCCGTCAGGCGAGGCGGTGTCCAATGGCCCAGCGCCACAGCCACCGGCGACTCCGGATGAGAGTCTGCTGGTCTGGGTGGATATGGAAATGACCGGCTTGCGGCCGGAGGTGGATCGGATCATCGAGGTTGCGGTGGTCATCACGGACAACCGGCTGAGCCCTCTGGTGCAGTCCGAAGCCTACGCCATCCATCAGCCCGATGCCGTCCTGAATGCCATGGACCAGTGGAACACCAGCACCCATGCGCGCTCCGGACTCACGCAGCGGGTTCGCGTATCGGGCTGGAACGAGGCGAGTGTCGAGCAGACACTGCTTGATTTTCTCGCCCGCTGGGTGCCCGCTGGCAAGTCGCCGATGTGCGGGAATTCGGTTTGCCAGGACCGTCGGTTCATGGCGCGTTACATGCCGCGTCTGGAGGCGTGGTTTCATTACCGCAATCTCGATGTCAGCACGGTCAAGGAGCTTTGCAAGCGCTGGGCCCCCGAAACCGCCCGCAAGTTCAACAAACGAGGCGCGCATACTGCGCTGGCCGACATCCTCGAGTCGATCGACGAGATGCGGTACTACCGGGATCACTTCATCGGCGCATCACCGCTGTCGAGGCCCTGAAGCGGCGCGGGTGCCTGCGGCGCTTCGGCCGCATCGGTTGCCCTCCAGACCTGCTTCAGCAGCATGCCGAGTGCGAGCGACGCGAGTGCGAGGCTGACGCAGCCCGCCATCCAGAACGCAGAGGCGGGGTCGAGCGGTCCGTGCAGGGGCTGCCCGGGCGATGCGAGACGAAACGCCAGCCACCAACCCCCGCCCAGCCCCACCCCCCAGAGCGCCACACCGTGAATGAATGCGGGGATCGCCGTGACCTGCCAGGCCCGCAGGATCATGGTGAATTGCGTCTGAAGGCTGTCGAGCAGGTGGAACAGGGCCACCCAGGCCAATAGCGGCATGGCGATCTCGAGTACCCGTACATCCTCGGTGAAGAGCGCACTGAATGGGCCGCGAAAAAGTAGAAGCAGGAGCATCACACCTGACGAGGCCACCAGTGCGATGGCAAGGCCACCGAGCGCGGTGCGACGCGCGAGTCTGGGGTGACCGGCGCCGATCGCCTGCGAGGCAAGCGTGCTGGTCGCAAGACCGATCGCCAGCGCGAGCATGTAGCACATGGCCGCCGAGGTCGCAGCGATCTGATGGCTCGCGGCGGTGACAGCGCCGGTATGCGCAAGAAAAATTGCCATGAATGTAAAGGCCGTAACCTCGACCAACTGCGTGAGCCCGATCGGAAGACCCAGTTTCAAGAGTCGAAGCAGACGACCCGGGTCAGGGCGACGCAGGTGCATGACGCGATAGCCGCAGAGGCCAGGGTGCCGGGCGAGCAGCACCATGGCGGCCACCAGCGTGAGCCAGGTGATGAGCGCTGTCGCCACGGCGCAGCCGGCACCGCCCAGGGCCGGCAGCACCGTGCTCCCCTCGATCGTGACCCCATACATGAACAACCAGTTTGCGGGCACCTTGAGTGCGAGGGCGGCCAGATTGAGCGCCATCACCAGTCGCGGCTGGGAGGTCGAGACCGCGAGCGCGTGAAAGACACGAAAGAGCAGCGCGGCCGGCAGCCCGATCGCCACTGCGATCAGGTAGGGGCGAGCGATCGCTGCGACCTCGTCGGGCGGCCCCGCAAGCGTGATCCAGAGGTCGGCCATCCCCAGGGCGATGCAGCCTGGCACGGCAATCAGGATCGCGAGCCAGACGCCCTGGCCGGCTTCGGCGGCAATCTCGTCCTGGCGTCCGGCGCCAAAGAGTCGCGAGCAAACAGGGGCAAGCGCGAGCAGGACACCCATGAGCGCGACGTGCACCGACACGTAGATGCTTGCGCCCAGACCCACCGCCGCCATGTCCACCGCCGACAGTTGTCCGGCCATCAGGGTGTCGATCAGGCCATTCGCCGTGACGGCGATCTGCGCTACGAAGAGCGGAGCGGCCAGCCGCAGCAAGCGCCGCAGCAACGACCCTTCCGGCGCCAGTTGGGCTGAATGGCCGTTCACTGGACGCGCCGCTCAAGCGTGAATCGTTCCACGCGGTCGATCCGCCGACCGCCCTGCCATACTCGCTCCCATTGGCCAGGCGGTGCTACGCCCGGCGCATCCGATCCGCTGACGATGCGGCGGATCGCCCAGGCGCAGGTTTCGTCCCCTCGGGCAAACCGGACCGAGCCCACATAGGCGAACGCCGTGCGCTCGGCCGGGCCCAGATCGATCGCATAGACACATGCAGATTCGATCTTGCCGTCTGGCGCTGAGTCTCTGATCCACTCCGATGCTGCGGTGACGGGGGCGCGCAAACTGATCCGATTGTCATAAACGGGCAACCACAGCGTGATCAGCAGCAACCAGGTGATCGTCAGTCCCGCAGCCGAGAGGACCACCGGTCGCCAGAGGACGCGCGGCCCGTCGCTCAGACGCCAGCGGATCAGTGCGAGCCAGGCCAGCGTGGCGAGCGCCGCGAGCAGTCCGGTCAGCGCGACGGGCTCATGCTCGAAGCCTGGCGCCACCCGCGCCGCACTCGCGGCCATTCGTGGTGGAAAACCGGTCTGCAAGGCGATCCAATAGGCCCAGATGAACACAATGAAAAGACTGAACAGCGCAACGGCCAGCCAGTCAAACAGACCCGCGAAGCCGCGTGCGATCCGCGGCAGCGCCCAGATCGCCAACAGCGCAAGCGGCAAAGCGAGCGGAATCATCGCCTGCTCGTTCACGCGGGTCAGCATCGAGAGGTAAATGAGCATTGCGAAGCAGAAGAGCGCAGGCCCGATCAATGCCGGCTCGCGCCACGAAGTGCGCCATTTCCAAAGTGTCCAGAGGGCAAGTGGCCAGGCAGGCCACACAAACCATGCGAGCGTGCGCAGCTGATCCGCCCAGGGGGTGACGACGGATTCAAAAGGCGGCCAAGCCGTGCGCCACCACTGGAGGACTGCGGCCCGGCCTGCTTCATCCGATAGGGCTACAACCCAGAGCCAAAGGGCAAGCGTCGCCGCAACCGGGGCGAGCGACGCGGGGATCGAATCGCGGGCCAGAACACGCAAAGGCGCGCTGATCCCATGTGCGACAAGCCAGGCGAGGCCGAAGAGGAGCGCCAGCAGCGGACTGCTGCCCAGCGCGGTCGCCACGAGCGCGAGGCCTACGATCAGACCACCTCGTTTCGGCCGTTCTAGCGTCAGCGCGAAGCCCAGGAGCAGCAGGGCGGTCCAGGTGAACTGTATGGCTTCGGACGTCGTCTCGTGCAGCCGGATGATCAGGCCGCAGCAGGCGAGCGTGATCAGCACGCCCGCATCGGCCATCGAGCGCGCGATGACCTCCGGTGCGGCCGAAGCACCGAACGGGTCTGAGGGCTGGATCTCGGGCCGGCGCGCGAAGAGCAAAGCGGCCCGCCACATCGCCAGCAGCCCGAAGGCGACCAGCAGCCCAGTCGTCAGCCTCGCTGCGGTGTGCGCGCTCAGCCACGGGTCGGTGAGCCGAATGCCCGCAGCGATCAACCAATAGGAGAGAGGGGCCTCATCGGGCAGGCCCACCCCGAACGCAGAGGGTGCGAGCCAGCTTGACCACCCCGACTGCGCGAAGGTGAGCGCAATGCCGAAGCCCGTCGTATCCATGCTGCCCCAAGGGTCGCGTGGACCGTACCCTGGGATGAGATAAGCCAAGCAGAGACCGATCAGAAGCGTAAACGGGACGCGTCTGGCCTGGTCTTCAGTGAGGATGTAAGCGCGCATGCCCGGCGACGGCGGCGCGCTCAGACGGAGGAGCGGTGCAGGTCTATGGGCCTGCGCCGCCCGGCGTTAGGCCGTCTTGCCCGACCGGGCAAACTTCTGACGGAATTTCTCGACCCGGCCCGTCTCGATGACCCGCTGTTGCGCACCGGTGTAGAACGGATGCGACTCGGAGGTGATGTCGAGCTTGAAGAGCGGGTATTCATTGCCGTCGTCCATCTTGATCGTCTCCCGGGTATTGATGGTCGACCGGGTGATGAACTTGAAACCGCTCGACATGTCGAGGAAAACGACGTTGCGGTAATTCGGATGAATGCCTGATTTCATGGGGAATGCTCTCTGGAGGTCGGCAACGGTTCTGAAAGCGCCTGTGGGCAATCAGAAAAACCATCGATTATAACTTCCCGGCCTGGACCCGACAAATCCGGCTGCCAAGACATCGGGGCCCAGGCTCGTACGCCCGGGCGGTGCCCGCTCAACCGCCCCGTTTCATCATTTCAAAGAATTCCTGGTTGCTCTTGGTCTGGCGCATCTTGTCGAGGAGAAACTCCATGGCATCGAGATCGTCCATGTCGTGGAGAAGCTTGCGAAGGATCCAGATCTTTTGGAGCAGCTCGGGCCGGATCAGGAGCTCTTCACGGCGGGTGCCGGAGCGGTTGATCTCGATCGCGGGGTAGACGCGCTTTTCAGCCATCCGACGATTCAAGTGCAATTCGAGGTTGCCGGTACCCTTGAACTCTTCATAGATCACTTCGTCCATCCGGCTGCCGGTGTCGATCAGCGCAGTCGCAATGATGGTGAGCGACCCCCCCTCCTCGATGTTGCGTGCGGCGCCGAAGAAGCGTTTGGGGCGCTGCAAGGCATTGGCATCGACCCCGCCGGTCAGGACCTTGCCCGAGGCAGGCACTACGGTGTTGTAAGCGCGCGCGAGTCGCGTGATCGAGTCGAGCAAGATCACCACGTCGAGCTTGTGCTCGACGAGGCGCTTCGCTTTTTCAATCACCATTTCGGCGACCTGGACGTGCCGTGTGGCGGGCTCGTCGAAGGTGGACGCGACGACCTCGCC
>JBIKTA010000091.1:0-7726 GCA_044348315.1 Burkholderiaceae bacterium
CCAACTGGTTGCGATTGGCGTTTCATCGAGTGCCCGAAATGCCGCGCTGCCGGATGTCCCGACCATCGCCGAACAGGGCTTTCCGGGTTACGACGCCGTATCGTGGGTGGGCATCCTCGCGCCCACAGGAACGCCGAGCCCCATCATCGCTCGACTCCACCGCGAGATCGTGGCCTCGCTGCGCGACCCCGTGGTGGTCCAGCGCTTCGGATCCCTGGGTGTCCGAATCATTGGCAACAGCCCTGCTGAGTTTGCAGCGGAAATCGCCGCAGAGCTCGTCAGCCGCAAGAAAACCATCGAGTCCGCTCGCATTCGCGTCGAGTGACGCGTGTCGGTCATTAACCGAGGAAGTACGAGATGAGAATTTGGGAACAGGGGCTCGTGGCAACCTACTCGTTGCCGGGCTACAAGGAGTTGATCCTCGAGCACTACCGCGCATTCCAGAGGCCCGGCACCGAAATCGTGATCCACGGTGTGCGCGATGACGCATCGCCCACCGCAGTGGGCATCGCAGGCAAGGCAGTCAATTACGCCTACCTGCATCGCTTTCACGAAAACCAGATCATCGAGAACGCACGCCGCGCCGAGCGCGAGGGCTTTGACGTCGTGATCATCGGCGCGCTGCAGGATCCGGGCATCCAGATCGCGCGCACGGTCGTCGATATCCCGGTGATCGGCTACGGCGAAGTGTCGATGCTCGCCGCGGCCAGTCTGGGCAGCCGCTTCTCGTTCGTCTGCATCAACCCCGACATGGACCCCATCATCAACGAGATGATCCGCGACTCGGCACTCGGCGCCCATGCCGCTCCGAACACCTTCATGGACTGTGGCTACGCCGACTTGAGCAATGCGGTCAATGGAAAGCCCGAACGATTCCTCGAGGCCTTCATCGCGGCCAGTCGCAAGGCCATGCGCGAGCAGCGCGTCGACGTGCTGCTGCCCGGCCAGACCATCATTGCTGAGTTGCTCTGGAAAGCCGGCATCCGGGAGCTCGACGGCGCGGTGGTGCTCGACCCGAGGCTGCCGCTGCTGCGAATCGCCGAGATGCGACACGACATGCGGCGCGCGGGCTTTGGCGTATCGCGACGAGGCTTCTACTGGGCTCGACCGCCCAAGGAGCTCGAGGACGGTGTGCACGCGTTTTACGCGACGCCGGAAGCGTTTCGTCACAGCTGAACGCTGATTCAGCTTGCTGGATTGCGTGCGCGAGGACCGTGGTTGCGGCTGAGCACGTCGGGGTTGACCACGTGCACCGGCTCACCACGCTCCCAGGCAAAGATCTGCTGATAGATCTCCGCATACTGGTCATCGAGACTGTCACGCTCGACATAGCCGATATGCGGAGTACAGATCAGCCGGTCATGTCGGAGCACCGGGTGGCTCGGGTCGGTCACGGGCTCATCTTCAAAAACATCGACCGCGGCCATGCCAATTTGCCCCGCGTACAGGGCGGCAAGCAGTGCACCCGGCTCGATGAGCGCAGCACGGCTGGTGTTGACCAGCACACTATCGGGTTTCATCCGGGCCAAGTCCATCGACGTGACGATGTGCCGGGTGCCATCATTGAGCCGAAGGTGGAGCGACAGCACATCAGCCGTCTCGAAAAACTCACGCTGCGACACGCAGGCCTCGTGGCCATCCGCGAGGGCCCGCGCGCGGGACCGCTCGCTTCCCCAGACGACCACCCTCATGCCGAAGGCCTTGCCGAATCCAGCGACCACCGTCGAAATGCGGCCATAACCAAACAGCCCGAGCGTGCGACCACGCACGCTGCGACCCGCACCTCGATGCCAGAGTCCCTCACGCATGGCACGCATCTCCTCAGGCAAGCGCCGGTTGGCCATGAGGATCAGCGCCCAGGTGAGCTCAGCCGTCGCATGAAGCGCCCTGAAATGCGGAGCACCGGGAAATCGATTTGCAGACACCAACACGCCCCGACGAGTGCAGGCCTCGAGGTCGATGTGGGGCGTGTCACTGATCTGACTGATCATCTGAAGATTGGGTAGCCTCGCGAGAAGCGATGCGGTGATCGGCGTGCGCTCCCGGGTCAGGACGAGTACCTCTGCAGCACCGACCTGGACGGCCAATTGCTCAGGGTCAGTCAGATGCTCCCCGATGAGGCACGTGCGATGGCCGCGCAGCATCGCAAAGCTCGGCAACCGGCCAATCAGCCCAAGGGTGTCGTCGAGCAGAGCGATTCGCAGGGGAGAGTTGGCCATGGGCTGATCGGGAGATGGGCGGGCCTTCATTATGACGAATCCGTCGAGCAGTCATCGATTCGTCACAGTCCAAGGGCAATCTGCCAGGGTCGTAACAGGTAGACCCTCTTCTTGCAGTCCCATTCACCCACGGCCGGTCGCTCAGACAGCTCCAATTCAAAGGGCTCCCCCGCTTCGAGATCGTTCGGAGAAGGCGAGCGCCGCCTGCACATCGCACTGGTCTATTTCAATGCAGGGGGCGGCCACCGGGCTGCGGCCCTTGCGTTGCATTCCGAGCTCACCCGCCGATACCCGAGCTGGGACATCTCGCTCGTCGACCTCTTTAGGGTGTTCGACCCTCAACAAAGATTCAGGCGACTGACCGGCTTTGCACCTGAGGCCTATTACAACAAGCGCCTCTCGACTGGGTTCACAGTGGGACTCGCGCCGGAGCTCAAGCTCCTGCAGGCGACGATCAGGCTCTTGCACCGTCATCTGGTGAGACGGCTGATCACGTTTTGGCGCGAGGTCGCGCCGAGCATGGTCGTGTCGCTGGTGCCCAACTTCAACCGAGCATTGGCTGACAGTCTGCGGCAGACGCGCGGTGAACCGCCATTCGTCACGATCATGACCGATCTGGCCGATTTTCCGCCCCACTTCTGGGCGGAGCCGGGATACACCCGGCACCTGATCTGCGGAACCGCTCATGCGGCCACCCAGGCGATCGAACAGGGCATCGAACCCCGGTTCATCCACCGCAGCTCGGGCATGCTGCTATCGCCCCGATTCTACGATTCGCAGCCACTCGATCGGGTGGCCGCGCGGCACGCGCTCGGCTTCGATGCCCACACGCCGGTCGGCCTGGTCATGTTCGGCGGACACGGGTCGACCGCCATGAAGCGGATTGCACAAAAGCTGAGCGATCGCCCCCTTATCCTGGTGTGCGGGCGCAACGAAGCGCTTCGACAGGCTCTGACCGAGATGCCCGCCCGCGCCACGCGACAGGTGATGGGATTCACTGAAGATGTCGCGCACTGGATGCGCCTGGCCGATTACTTCATCGGCAAACCTGGCCCAGGCTCCATCAGCGAAGCACTGCACTGCGGCCTGCCGCCGATCGTCACGCGCAACGCGTGGACGATGCCGCAGGAGCGCTGGAACACTGACTGGATTCGTGACCAGGCAATCGGTCGCGTACTGCCTTCGTTCGCGAAAATCGATCAAGCGGTCGACGCGCTCATCGCCGAGCTGGACGGCGTGCGAGAGCGCGTCGGGAAGCTCAGCAATCGTGCG
Organism: Burkholderiaceae bacterium; assembly: GCA_044348315.1. Classification (GTDB taxonomy): domain Bacteria; phylum Pseudomonadota; class Gammaproteobacteria; order Burkholderiales; family Burkholderiaceae_E; genus SYIM01. The sequence continues at coordinate 3,492 of JBIKTA010000091.1, forward strand.
CTTTTCGAAATACCCAGCATCCTCGAGTCGATCTTGCGAGAAGAGGGCATGAAGCGCGGTTCAGTTGAACGAGAGTTCAGCGGTTGAGCGCGCGATCCGATCCCGTACCGCGAGGAAACCGGCAGGCGATGACCACCAATTCGAGATCCGTCGCACGATAGGCCAGACGATAGGCATCCGATGCATCCGGCACAAACCGAATGGCGCGCACGATCAGTCCTCCGAAATCAAACTCTTGACCTGTGCCTGACCCGCCTTGTCTTGCGCGATGGCCCGGGCCAACGCCGCTGCGTTGGCCGGATGACTCGTCAGGTGAAGTCGCAGCGACCCTGCTTCACAACGCGCGCGGTGCTCCCCGCATCTATTTCGCGTACTTGCGGAACTCGGGCTTGCGCTTTTCCTGGAGGGCCTTGACCCCCTCGCGCGATTCATCGGTGTCGTAATAGAGCTTGAGCGCGTACATGCCGAGACCGGCGATACCGGCCTGATGGGCGGTGTCCATGTTGAAGCTGCGCTTGGCGATTGCAATCGCAGTGGGGCTGCGCTCGCAGAGTTCCTCGCCCCATTGCTGGACCGTCGCGTCGAGCTGATCGTGCGGGACGCAGATATTGGCAAGACCCATGGCCGCAGCCTGCTCACCGGTGTAACGCCGGCACAGATACCAGATCTCACGCGCCCGCTTCTCACCCACCACACGAGCCAGGAAGGCTGTGCCGTAACCCGGATCGACCGAACCCATCTTGGGCCCGACCTGGCCGAAGATCGCCTTGTCCGAACAAATGGTCAGATCACAGAGCGTCGCCAGCACATTGCCACCACCGATCGCATAGCCCTGCACCCGCGCAATCACCGGCTTGGGCACATCGCGAATCGCCGTGTGGAGTTCCTCCATGGGCAGACCGATCGTGCCGCGCCCGTCATAGTTGCCATCGTGCGCCGACTGATCACCCCCCGTACAGAAGGCCCTATCGCCCGCACCCGCAAGAACGATGGCCCCGATGCTCCGATCGTAGCCCGCGCGATACAGTGCCTTGATAAGTTCGTCGCAGGTGGTGCCGCGAAAGGCGTTCATCTTCTCGGGTCGGTTGATCGTGATCCAGGCCACGCCGTTCCTGACTTCATACAAGATGTCCTCAAACTCGGGGGTGTGGGTCGTGCTCATGATTGGGTTTCCGTGTGGGATAAAAGAGCGATGTGGATCAATATGAACAGCCGTTCATTATCAGACCACGCGAGCCGCCAACATCAATTGCGGAGCGGTAGGTGATATCTCTCGAAACCGGCAACCTTAACGATACGGCACAGGCAGCGCTGCGCAAGGACAATAATGATCAACTCTCAGACCGACGTAAGGCCGACACCAGTCGATCGCGCGTGTGGTGGCAATGGGCGGCGCTGAGTCTGCCCATCAATTGGGCATCGCCGGCCTTGAAGGCCGAAACAATCTGCCGATGCTCGAAATCAGCCTCGGCATCGTCGCCCGACATGGTCGTCTCCAACCGAACGTAGGGCTCTACGAGGTCGCGAAGTTGCAGCGCGATCCTGATTACGTGCCGTCGCCTGCTGGCCTCAATGATTACCCCGTGAAACTCTCGGTTCAAGCCACACCACTCGCTATGGTAGCTGGGCAAAGACGGGGCAAGGGCGACCATCCGCGCCATCAAGTCTTGCGCCCGCTCCACATCGGCAGGGATACGATTGATTGCCGCCAGCTGACCCGCATGCTCCTCGACGATCGCACGGAGGGCAAAGATCTCCTCGATCTCATCGATCTCAAAGGACGTAACCGCGTACCCCCTCCGCGGCCTGGATGTGAGCAAACCTTCGCTCTCCAGTCGTGAAAAAGCCTCCCTCAAAGGGATCTTGCTGACTCCGAACCGCGTCGCGATCTCATCTTGCCGAAGCGCCGTCCCAGGTCTGTGCCTGCCAGCGAGTATCTCCTCACGCACATGACTGTGGATGGTGTCGACGATGGATGGCGGCGCGACGAAGCGATGTGATTCCGTGGACATATGGTGTGGGCGATAGGGGACGTCATTTTGGCAGGCCGTATATTTTATGCGAACTCACGCGTAGACAGAGGCCCACCCGAACCGGGCAGCGGGGGAATCGGCGCCCAAACGCCAAGGACTCCAGGACATGAGACGCCCGAAAAGGCAACTTGAAAGGCGCCAGATATATTGTATACTCTTTGCGGAAGAGCTAGGCGAGCCAAGATCTCTGCCTGGGATCCCAGACTAACCGAATCGCATCGAGAGGCGAAATGGCTCCGGAACAGATCTCATCAAAGCCCCTGGGACCGCAAATCTGGCCGCGGTTGGACTACTCGCGCGTACCCTACCGCCTCTATCATGATCCCGAGGTTTACCAGCTCGAGCAGGAGAACATTTTCAGAGGCCCGGTGTGGAGTGCGGTGGGACTGGATATCGAGGTCCCCAACTTGGGCGACTACCGGGTCGGTCATGTTGGCGAGACGCCGGTCGTTTTCTGCCGTAACGACGATGGAGTCATCCACGCCTTCGTCAATCGCTGCGCACACCGTGGCGCTGAGGTCGTCCGGTTCCCGAGAGGCAACGCCAAAGATTTCACCTGTATCTACCACGCATGGTGCTTCAGCAAGACAGGCGAACTCATAGGCGTGCCCTTCCAGCGGGGCGTAAAGGGCGCTGGCGGCATGCCCAAAGAATTCGACAAGAAAGACCACTCCCTCACCCGACTCCGGGTCGCTGTGTGGAAAGGGGTTGTATTCGTCACGTTCTCGGATCGCACGCCCGATATCGAGGAATACCTCGGCCCGCTGATGATCGATCATGTCGGCGAGATCCTCGCTCGGCCGATCCGTATCCTCGGCTATCACCGGCAACGGATCGCGGCCAACTGGAAGCTCTATCACGAGAACATTCGGGACGCCTACCACGGCAGCCTGTTACATGAGTTCAACCGAACATTCGGAATGAGTCGGCTCACGCAGAAGGCAGGTGCCTATATGGATGAGCACCACCGGCACAGCATCCTGTTTCAATACTCCGGATCGGATTCGGATGAGGAAGCCCGTCAAGCCTACGCTGAGAACATGGTCCAACGGCAAGAATACTTGACCTTGAAGGACCCGAGTATTGCCAAAAATCATCTCGAAAACAGTAGAGGCGTAACCACCCGCATCATCTCCGTGTTTCCAAATGTGTTTTTCCATCAGATCTACAACACGCTCGCCATGCGCCAGCTGCGCACGATCAGCCCTGATGAGTTCGAGCTGATCTGGACCTATTTCGGATACGTTGACGACGACCCGGCAATGACCGAGCATCGGATCAATCAAGCCAACATGGTCGGACCGGCCGGGTTGATCTCGATGGAGGATGGCGAGGCTCTGGAAATCGTGCACCGCAGTTCCAAACCGGATCAGGCCAAATCGACGGTTCTGGAAATGGGCGGAACGGGCCCGATTGCCGATATTGACACCCGGGCTGAGGAGGTCACAGTCCGAGGATTTTGGGCCTACTACAGCCAGTTGATGGGTTTGGAGCGCGAAGGAGCCGAGCGATGAAAGACGTGCAGCTTCGACTGGATATTGCCGACTTCATTCTCGCATCAGCAACCGCGCTCGACCGATGTGACTATGATACCTGGCTCGACCTTTTCGCGGCCGAGACAAGATATGTCGTCATGCCACGCGAGAATCTTGAACTTGATTTACCGATCGGCGTGATGCACTGCTCGAGCAAAGACAGCTTGGCCGATCGCATCTCCGTACTGATCCACGCAAGCAAGTTCAATCCTCATTATGACCGGCATATTGTCGGCGGCACGGCGATTCGAGAGAGATCTGAATACGAAGTTCGAACAGCGACTAACTTTATGGTCGTTCAGACGACACTCACCGGTGTATCAAAGCTTTTTTGCAGCGGTGAATACGAAGATCGCATTTTGCTCGGCGAGCAGATGAAAATTGCCGACCGGAGAGTCATTCTCGATACCTTTTCTGTTCCAAACTGTCTTGCCACGCCTCTTTGAAACGGGGGGCGGGTGTCAATCAAAGACAATCAAAGCCAATAAGCTGGAGGGTGTATGGCATTTCTTCGAAAAGAAGTCGACTTTCGTCGCCTGAGCCCGGAGCGCATCGCGGCTTGGCGCAACGTGGCAACTGCCAGCGCTTCGGACATGATGAATCGGGGCGGAGCGATGACCGGCGCAATGAAGCCGGTCACCACGGCCACCGCAATTTGTGGTCAGGC
>JBIKTA010000092.1:0-7706 GCA_044348315.1 Burkholderiaceae bacterium
GCCACGATCCGAATCGATGTCGAGCGCGCGGGTCATGCCCGTGCCGGTCGTGACCGTCCAGGGCTGACCGGCCAGATCGAGCACCTTGTCGGTGGCCGACTGGCCTTGGGCCAGGCCGCTGACCTGGTTGGCCTCGATCAGCAGATCGGACGCGGACAACTTGAGCGCGTCCCCGCCGATGAAACGTATACCACCTGCCGAGGCCTCGAGCGCGGTCCAGCGCGCGCCCGCCATCGTCGCCGAGTCGGCCACCGTGCTGGCCAACGCCAGCGCAATCTCGGCGTTCTCGAGCGCGAACCCGCGTGCATCCGGATTCGGCGTATCGGTGGCGTCGATGACCCCGTCGACGTTGCTGTCGATGAAATACGGGCCGCCGATGCCGGCAAAGGCGTTCAGCCCGCTGCCGCCGATCGTGAGCGCATCGACCGCGACGGTGCTGCCGTCGGCGAGGCTCACCGTGGTCGTGAATTTCTCCACCCCCATCGTGCCGCGCGCCTGGATGAAGCCGCCCACGTCGAGCTCGAAGCCCCCGCTCGCACGGATCGACTCGCCCTTCGCGCCATCGAGCGCAAGCGTGGTCGTGGTGCGATAGCCGGTGTAGACCTCGAAGGGCTGCTCGGCGAAGTCGAGCACCTGGTCGCGCTCGACCCCATCAGTGACACCGCTCACCTGGTTGATGGCGACCTCGACATCCCGCACGGTCGCGGTCACACCGGACACGCCCACGAGCGCCGCCTCGGCGAGCCGCGCCTCGAGCGCGACCCAGCTACGGGGCGCATCGAGGGCCTGCTCCCAGCCGAGCACGAGGCCGAATTCACCGCCCACCGCCGAAAGACCGAGGGCATCGGGCCGGATCTCGTCTTCTCGATTGACCAGGCCATCGCCGTTGGTGTCGCCGCGATAAGGCCCGTTGACGCCGACGAAGGCGTGCAGATTCGTGCCGCCGACCGTGAGGATATCGGCCCGAGTGGTCGAGCCATCGGCAAGCGTCATCAAGCCCGTTGATTTCTCGATCGCGATGGTGCCGCCCGCGTGGAAGAACCCCGCGAGCCCGATCTCCATGCCGCCCGCAGCGCGCAACATCGACCCGCGTTCACCGTCAAATGAGAGGGTGAGGGATTTGCCGGTGCCGGTCGCGATCGCGAAATTGCGATTGTCTTCGGTGGTCTCGGTCGAGCGGTCGGCGAAGTCGAGGACCTGTTCACGCGCAAGCGTGAGCGTTGCGCCTGCGGTGGCGCCGGTCAGCGGCACGCCGACCGTCAGATCCAGCGTGCCGACCGCCCCGGTGTAGTAGAGCCTGCCTTCAGCCTTCAGGAAGGCCTCGATCCGGGCTGCTGTGCCCTCGATCGTGACCGCGAGACCGTCTCCAGAGGCCGTCACCTCGACCCCATCGGCCGCCTGGGGCCGAACATCGAGGCGGTCTGCTGGCGTCTGGCCTGCTGCCGGCGCCGGCACCGAGATCGTCAGATAGAGGGATTCGGTCCCGATCGTTCCGGCCGAGCCCGGTACCGGCGACTCGCCGGCGACGGTCGCGGGGCTGGCGCCGGCGGCCGCGACCGCCGAGCCGACCAGCCCGATCTGCGCGGTGTCAAAGCGCAGCTCGGTCGGCGCACTCGGAGTGATCCAGAATTTTCCGGTGAGTGCGTGCAACCGGGGCGTGATGCCGCCCGCAAAGTCAGGCACTTCGGTGACACCATCGTCGAGGTGAATGCGCGAGGTGACCGATCCCTGAGCGCTCTCCACAGTCAGCGTCATCGACTGCCCGGTGCCCGACATGTGAAGCGCCTGGCCCGAAGCCAGCCAGGCGCCGATCGCGGCGGCCTCACCGGAGAGGGCCAGCGAGGCAATGCCATCGCTCAGGCCATCGGCGAGGTGCGCGCCGCCGACGAGGGGAGTCTGGCTCGCTTCGATCGCAATCATCGAGCCCGTTGCCGAGGCGATCTCCACGGTGAATCCGAACGCCTGTTCATCGTCGGCGCCCATCAGCATCACCAGGGCACCGAGATCGGGCGCTTCAGGCTCCAGCCCGACCGGCGCGGGCGGTGCCGTCCATTGGTATGCGCGAACCAGAGGCCCGACCTCGGCATCCGGATCAGCGGCGAGCGCGTCCTCGGCCGCTTCGAGTGCCGCGTCGATGGCGAGTCGAACCGACTCGGCGATTTGCGCGAGCGCACGGTCGGCGGTGGCAAGCGGCTCCTCCGCATTGCGATCGACGTGGAGGTCGGCCTCGGTCACGACATAGCGAATGGTGACGGCGGCAGATGCCTCGCTCGCGCCTTCGCCGGATTCTCCGGTTTCCGATTCGCCGTCGCTCTGCACGCCACTCAGGGTGATCGTGATGACGTCGCCCACGGCGAACTGCCCCGCAAGCAGGAAGCTCGCAGTCTGGGGCTTGCCCGCCGAAGCGTCCCGATGAAGGGCAAGTTCGCTGCCGGTAATCGCGAGGAGCCCGCCCGCATCCAGGCTGAGCGTCAAGCTGACGTTCTCGCTGGACGGGCCGAGGATCGAATCAGGCAAGTCAATGGGGCTGAAAGTTCCGCCGACGCGATCGGCCTCGTCGGCGATCGATACGGCCACCGGTGCATCGAGCACAGGCCCCGCCAGCACCGGAGCCTGATGGCTCACCAGGTTGGCGTCCACGCCCAGGGTATGGACGTCGAAGCGCAGTTCTTCGGGCAGACCCACCAGCAGATCGACGCCGCCGACCACGGCGGTGGCCGCAGTCCAGCGGGTATCGGCGTAGTCGCCTTGCCCGTCGAAGATCGCCAGACCGAACTCGATGTCGCGCACACCGAGCCCGCGGGCATCGGGGTTCACCTCGTCGCGCGAGAACCGCCCGTCACCATTGGTGTCCTCGCCATACGGTCCGAGGCCCACGAATCCCGCAAGCCCGGTTCCACCGATCGACAGCATGTCGGTATCGACCCGCGTGCCGTCGGTCAGGGTCACCTGCTGACTGCTCCGCTCGAAGGCGAGCGAACCGCGCACCTCGAAAAAGTCGCCCAATGACAGGTCGACGTCGCCACTTGCGCGAATCAGCCGTCCACGCTCGCCCGCCGCGTCCATGGCCATGGAGCGGCCGGTGCCGGTGATCACGTCGAGGCCCGCGCCCTCGGCGCCGTAGTCAATGACCTTGGCGTCGGCATCAAAGCGAGCATCGACCCCGTGAACGAGATTGATGTCGACCGCAAGATCGCGCGCGGCGAGCGTCACCGAGGGGATGCCCACGAACTCGACCGATCCGGCGCGGGCCTTGACCGTAGTCCAGGACAAATCCGCGATCTCCGTCTGGGTCGGGGCGCCGGCCGCCAGCACCAGCCCGAAGTCCACATCGCCCAGGGCAAGGCCCAGCGAATCCTGCTCGGGCGTGTCCTCGTCATCGATCACGCCGTTGCCGTTGGTGTCCTGCCAGTAGGGCCCCTTGATCCCGGCGAAGGCGTAGAGATCCTCGCCGCCGATCATCAGGGTGTCGACCCGGATCTCGGTGCCGTCGGCGAGCACCAGGTCCCGGGTGGACTTCTCCAGCCCCATCGACCCGCTCGCGTAGAAGAAGTCGGCCACCTGGATCCGGAAGTCGGCCGAGGCGCGGATCAATGTGCCGAGCTTGCCCTCGAAATCGATCGTGAGGGTCTCGGCTTCACCGCTTTCGGTGTCGATGCCACCCGTCTCGATCACCAGCGCTGACGGGTTGGGCATGGGTTCGTCCGAGCCGCCTTCGGGCGTCTCGGGCGCGCTGTAGTCGACCACGGTCCGGCCGTCGGTGCCCAGATTGATCGCAACCTGCAAGGCGCTCGCATCGATCTCGATGACCGGAAGGCCGACCTCGGTCGCCTCGCGGGCGGTGGCAATGCCGCTCACCCAGCCGCGCGGGCGCTCACCCTGCGCCGCCTGCTGCTCGACATTGATGACGAGCGCGACGTCGACGCCCTGGAGTTCGAACCCGGCCGCGCTCGCGTTCGGTGTTTCGTCGTCCAGATCGCCGTCGTGATCGGTATCCAGGCGGTAAGGGCCATTCAGACCCGCGAAGGCATGGAGATCATTGCCTGCGATGATCCAGCGGCGGGTGTCGACCGTGCTTTCGTCGGAGAGATTGACCGAAGCGTCTTCATTTCGGAGCTGGAAAACGCCATCCACCGTCAGGAAACCGCCGGCGGTCAGGGTCAGGCCAGCCTCATAGGTCCGGTCCGTGCCGAAGTAATCGCTGTTGAAGAACATGCCCACCGAGTCGGCATCCGCCGCAGCATGGGCCTGGATCGTGACCTGCTGGGCGAGCGGCCGCTCGACCACCTCAAGGCCCAGGGAAACGATGCGGTCGCCCTGAGCGACCCCGGCCTCGCCCGATCCATCTCCGGAACCCGGTTCATCTCCGGACCCGGTTCCGGCCGCCGGCGCGGCACCCTTGCCCTCGATGACACGGATGACCGTGGCGCCGCTATCGTAGCCGAAGAGCCCGGTCGCCACATCGAAGCGGCCCTCGATGCCGCCCCCCGCCGAGATCAGCGCGTTGGCATCCGACAGGCGCGGCTTGTATGTCTCGGTCTGAGGCGTCGGCGCAGCAAGGATCACGTCCAGCGCAGCGCCTGCGAGTCCGGGCTCGTCGTCCGTTCCCGCGATCGAGCCGGCAAGCGACAGCGTGCCACTCACCTCGAGCCGGTCGCCCTCGCCTGCACCCGTCAGGCGCAGGGCCAGGCGCTGCCCGGCCGCGATCGTCTGGTCGCCCAGAACGCGGATCACGCCAGGCGAATGGGTTCGCTCGAAGACCGCGTCGATGGCATCCTGCCAGACGCCGCTCTCGACATCCCATTCACCGATCGACAGGCCTTCCGCGGCCTCGACCTCGATGTCGCCACGGGTTTCGAGCCAGGACATCTCCGCGACGCCCACGCGCTCGCCTGCGGCCAGTCTCAGCGCGCCGTCGAGCGCGGTGAGGGTTGCGCCCACGGCCAGTTGCGAGGCCACGCCCAGCGCGGTCAGGGTGATTGAGCCCCCGTCGCCGGCGGTGACCGCCTCGGCGACGCTCAGTCGTATCGGGGCGTTCGCGCCCTGGCCAGCCTGTTCGCCAGCCGTCACGAAAATCGAGCCGAGGTCGAGGCTCGTCAAGCCCGCTCCCTCGATGGTTGCACCGATCGTGAGCGAATCCGCTTCGATCAGGTGGATGGCACCCGCTGCCTGACCGGCGAGGATGTCGACCTGCGTCTCGATCGCATTGACGAAGGAGACCGCGGCATCGCCGTGAAGCAACCGCTCCCAGAGGGACTGCCCCGGGGCTGCAGGAGAAAGTCCCCCCGCCAGAACGCTCTCGCCGATCGACTCGGACGCGGAGAGCCAGAGCTCGCCGGCCACGATGTCGACGCTATCGTTGTCCATAACATCGATATCGACAATCGAACCCGCCCGCGCAGTGACCGAGACCGCAGCCGTTCCGGCATCGATCCGTGCCAGCCCGACCGCTTCACCCGCATCGATCACCACCGAGCCCGCAGCGGGCACCCCGTCGGTCGGCCCGGCCTCCGGAGACTCGGGATCCGCCGTCAGATTCGCCTCTCCGTCTGTCTGCGCGACCGTGAAGATCGCCGCGTCGCCTTGCTGGGTGATCGACCCGCGAACGGTGGTGAGCCGGACCTCGCCACCGTTGGAGGCAATCGTCGCGGCCTGCAGCAACCCGCCGCGGGCGGCGAGGTCGATCGAGCCTCCGGCACTGTCGACCTCGCCTGCTATCGTCAGATCGCCGCGGGTGTCGAGCGCGACCCGCGCCGCATCACCCGAATTACTGAGACCCTCTACCGTCAGCGTCCCGCGCGACTGGTTGATGATCTGAAGATCGCCTGCGTCGGCCGTGGCGCTCAGCCGGGTCGTGTTCAGGACGAGACTCGGCTCGGCGCTCGAAGTCGTCGACGCATCGGGCGGTACGTCAGCCGCCGGCTCGTCGGCAAACGCCCACATCATCATCGATGCATAGGGGTCCTCCCAGCCGCCGATGCCGCCGCCTTGTGCCGCGAGCCGCACCTCCTCCGCGCGCAGGTTGGCGAAGCCGCCGACGTCCGCGCCCAGAATCGAACCGTTTGCCGTCTCAAGCGCGGCCACACCGCCTGCACTCAGGCGCCCCAGGACCAGATCGCCCTCGATTTCCCGCAGGTGCAGGTCGCCCGCCACCTGCCCGGTCACGCGCGCGCCCTCGCCCACCAGGTCGATCGCAAGCGAGGCATCAACCGACCCGACATCGCCCGTCGCGGTGAACAGTTCGAGCGCCGCAGCCGTCACCTGGCTCACGCCCAGGACGACGATGCCGTCGCGAGCCGATAGGGTGACGCTGGCGCCCTCGATCAGGATGGGCTCAACAGCCGCCTCGCCGTCGCCCACAACCGCTCCGGCAAGGGTCAGGGCGCCACCGCCCGCCTCGATCACCAGATCGCCGCCATAGGTCTGGACACTGCCCGTGAGGGTGATGGCACCCAGCGTGCGGAGCACGATCTGCCCGGGCGTCGAGCCGCTGAACGCGCTCGCGCCCATCACATCCATCGACTGTCCGATGTCCATGAGACCGAAGCTGGAGACACCCATCGTCCGAGCGACCATCGGCGTGAAGGTTTCGTCTCCCGCCGCGTCGTCCGAGGTCTCGACCAGCCCCTGGGTGGACGCCTGCACGGGTGCAGCCTTGCCGGAACTCAGTGAGCCGACCGTGATGGCACGCGTGGTTGCGGCCTCGATCTCGATGCGCCCCGCTGCCGAAATGCTCAGATTGCTGAGGTTGCTCTGCTCGCCGAAGCGTCCGACCACATCACCGCCGGCGTAGATCGAGAGTGAAGCGAGTTGCAGGACAGCCTCGCCGAGTTCGACGCTGCCGGTCGCAGCAATCGTCACCGGAGCTCCTGCGCCTGCCTCGGCGATGCGCGCCGCCACCCAGGCCTCATCCAGCACCAGGTCACCCGACACCACTTCGCCGTCAAAATCGTCCGGCAGGGTGTCGGAAACGCCATCGTCGACCGACCCGATATAGGTGCGGCCCGAAGCGCTCAGCCCGTCCTGCGTGAGCGTCACGGCAAGCTCGGCCACTGCACCCTCGGGCAGCCAGGTATCGAGCACCTCGGCCGGGACATGGATCAGCGCGCCCGGCTGCGAAAGCCAGGCGGCGAGCGCGAGCGCAGGACCTTCGAATTCGATCGAGGACCAGGCGAGCGCATCATCGACCGGCAGGCGGTCGGTATCGAGCACGATCAGCGCGTCGGTCGCCCCGTCTCGCACCGCAAGCCCGGCGGGTAGCGGCTGCCCCAGCCGGAGCGCTCCGCCCGCCACGACTTCAATCCGCGCAGCAAGCGTGGCCTCGTCGCTCGAGAAGGCGGCCGCCCGAATGGCGGATTCCCCGAACGCCAGCGCCCCGTTTGCGTCGGCAACGAGCGCTGTGGGCAGCGCCAGCCGTGGCGCGTTGCGCAGTTGCGCCCCATCGCCCGCCGGGCGGACGAGGTCGATGGAGGCCTGAGCCCGCAAGCCCCCTGCCGCAAACGCCTCCACGCCGATCGCGCCTGACGGACCCTCGTAGCGGAGTCGGCCTTCGGTGGCGAGCCAGGCATTGAGGTCAGCCATGGAGCCGGTGAGCTGCAGTCGGCCATCGCCGAGCAGGGTCACCGCCACGCCATCGGCGCCCACCGAGTCGCCTTCGACCGCATCATCGTAGGCCATGAACTGACCCGTCAGGGTGGAGCCACCCT
>JBIKTA010000093.1:0-7700 GCA_044348315.1 Burkholderiaceae bacterium
GCCCGAGTTGCGCACAGTGGGCGAGGTAAGTGTTGCGCGCCATGTCGCCCGAACGGATCGGAGCGTAGAGACTCGCGGGTAACTGGCAGGCTGCGATGTTGATGGCTTGCCAGATGCCCTCGGGTTCCAATCCCATCAACCGCGCCGCCCCTGCCGCAACGCCGATGGCGGGCCAGTTGCCGTCGACGTGCATCCCGGGACGTATTCTCAGCCATCCTCCCGCTCGAGCGCCGACTTCGTAGCCCAGTCGTAGCGCGGCCAACAGATCCCCGAGTGATGACGATCGAACCACTGAGAGGGGCACTAGTGCTCCGATCAAGGCGAGCCCTGGGCGACCGTGGGCGTACGGCAAACCCTCACAGGCTTCATCCCAGGCGCTGGACATGGCACCGATCGCCGCGGCCGAATGGACCGAGAGTGGGTGTCCACCGGGGAACCGGAAGGACCCGGAGTCGAGCGCACTGAAGGCGCGCTCAGCTAGCGCGACCTCCGCCGACAGTCGCCCCGCCAAGATGCAGGCGAGGGTGTCGAGGAGCAGGAGCGCTGCTTTGTCGCGGATCGCGGGCGCGGCGGCATCACGGTCGGTCAACCGGACGATGACTTGCCGAATCGCTTGACTCTGTTTCGAACCGGCCGAGGCCCGGTCGGTCAAGTCCTCGTCATGAGGTGAGTCATTCACAGGGGAAACGGCAGTCGACTTACTTCTTCGGGCGATTCATCCAGTTGAGGATGATGAAACCGCAGAAAACCACGAAGGCGATGACGGCAAGGATCTCTTTTTCCACTTGGAGGCTCCGTAGGGGTGGTTCAAGTGCAACGCGCTCGATTGTGCCACCCTCGAGATTGGGTGCTTCGGATTAACCCTGTCTTGCGCTACGGGGCTCGAGTGCCCTGCGGGGCCGCATCAGGGGCAGCATGAGCATCAGCGTTGCCGCCAGCATCAGCCATTCCAGCGCGTAGACCCCGACATACCCGTGGAGTGGACCGGCAAACCAGGTGCCGATATCACGCAAAATACCTCCCGCAGCGATGGCGAGGCCGGCTGCACTCGCCTGGACCGCACCCCAGGCACCCAATGCGAGACCGATGCTTTCCTTGGGCGCGTGCTGCATGGTTGCCGTGAGCGTACCGTGGCCGAAGAGGCCGGCACCCAGGCCAATCAGGAAAATGCCCGCCTGAAAGACGATGGGTTCACGCAGTATCCCGGCAACGATCACGAGACCAAAGGCCGGAAGTCCGGTCGCAGCCCCGAGCCAGGCCATGCGAAACGGATCAGAGCCTCTCGACAAAACATACGACGCCCAGCCAAATCCGATCAGGCTCCCGAATGCGAGGGTTGCGGTGAGTGAGGTCGTGGCGCCGACCCCCATCCCCAGGATCTCCCCGCCGTAGGGCTCAAGCAGCACGTCCTCCATTGCAAAAGCCATCGTGCCCAGCGCGATCACGGCGAGTCGGCGGATCGCGTCTGCGTCCCGGGTGTAGAGCGCCCAGGCCTCACGAAACGAAGGCTGGACCAGCCCTGGCCGAGGCTTTCTTGAGGCACTGCGCGCTTCCTGTTTCCAGATGGCAACTGTGTTCAGGATCAGGGTGGCGATGGCGGCACCCTGGATCACCTGGACCAAACGCCCCGGGGAAAAGTCCGCGAGTAACTGGCCAAAGACGAAGGCGCTGCCCATCATGCCGAGCAGCAGCATGACGAACATCAGGCCCACGACGCTGGGCTGCCTGTCGATGGGCGACTGGTCCGTCGCGAGCGCGAGGCCCACGGTCTGGGTGACGTGCATGCCCACACCCACCAGCAGGAACGCGATCGCGGCCGCTGACTGACCGACCCAGGCCGGGAGGTCTGCAGAGTGTCCCGCGCCGCCCAGCACGAGCAGAGCGAAGGGCATGATTGCGAAGCCGCCAAACTGGAGCAGCGTACCCATCCAGATGTAGGGCACCCGACGCCAGCCGAGTTCGGAGCGGTGATTGTCCGAGCGAAATCCGATGAGCGCGCGAAAGGGCGCTGCGAGCATCGGGATCGCGAACATGATCGCGACCAATGAGGCAGACACGCCGAGCTCGACGATCATCACGCGGTTGAGCGTGCCGATCATCAACACCATCGACATGCCGACTGAAATCTGGAATAGCGATAAACGTATCAGACGGCCGAGCGGCATCTCCGAGGATGCGGCGTCCGCGAAGGGTAGGAATCGATGACCTGCGGCAATGAGGCCCGCTGTCAATCGGTGCGCGCGTCGGCTCAACCTGACTCCGAAGCTTGAAGGTTGGGACCGGAGCCCGGAGCACCCCGGTCCCCTGCAGCAAGGGCCGTTAAGTCCTGACCGCGGGTGTTGCGGCATCCGCTTTGGCGGGTGCCGTGGCTGCAGCCTTGGGCTTGCCGTTCAGGAAGTCCTTGACCCAGGTCGTGTTGGTGGTGATCGCCAGGTGGACAGAAAACGAGGCGATCGCGACGGCGCTGAGAAAGATCGGAATGCCCACGGAGGGCTTCACGACGCACCAGATTTTTCCGTAGATCATGAGTGGTCTCCTTACTTGAGCCAGGGAGAGTAGAGGTAGGCCAGCAGGTGAGCGAGCGCGGCGATCATGCCGAAGATCTGCGTGCCCTGTATCAGATGCCGGTGAATCTCTTCAGATTCGGCCTCGGTCAAACCGGTTGGCCAGACTTTGTCCTTGTCAGACATAGGTAATGCTCCTTACGAGTCGATGGTACGACCGTGCGAATCCCGCACGCGGGGTCCGGGCGGCTTCCGTTGCTGCAGGACGAGCCTCCACGAAGGTCGTCCCAATGTCATTTTAAGCTTACATCAAATGTTGTCAATAAAAAATGACTTGATCGTGTCGTTTTGACCAAGACAAGCGCGGACGCCGTGGTCTCCAGAAGCTCCCTGAATCGAAGCATCCAGCCCTTTGTGTCCGCACGAGGCGCTGAGCGCTTCGGGGGCCGCACATCGGGTTCGCCCTCCTGGCATGAGCGCTCTACGGCCGCCTCGGCGCCGAATCCCGGATAATCGAGGCTTTCGACGGAATCGGGATTCACGATGATCAATGCCTCTTCGCGGATTGAAGGCCGTGTCGCACTGGTGACCGGGGCTGCGGGCGACCTCGGCGCTGCGATGACTCAGAGACTCCTCGATGCACGGGCGCGGGTGGGCGTGCTCGATTTCGAAGCGGGCGGGCTGGCCAGCCGATTCGGGGGGCATGCTGCAACACGGGACGGCCGCTTGCTCATCCTGCCGGCATGCGACATCGCTGACCCGATTCAGTCCGCACGGGCTGTCGAGCAAACGGCCTCAGAGCTGGGTGGGCTTCACATGCTCGTCAACAACGCTGCAGTGGTGACGCCTCGGGGCCCGATAGGCGATCTCGACCTGGCGAACTGGCGGCGTACCCTGGATGTCAACGTCACCGGTTCGTGGCTGATGGCCCGCGCAGCCATCCCGCTGATGGCGGCCGCCGGTGGCGGTGTGATCCTGAACATCGCTTCTCAGTTGGGGCATGTCGCCTCACGCAACAACGGCGTTTATGGCATGACCAAGGCCGCGCTGGTCGCGATGGCGCGGGCGATCGCGGTTGATCATGCCGCTTCGGGTATCCGTGCCCTCAGCCTGTCGCCGGGTGCCATCATGACCTCGCGGCTCACTGACCGTTATGGCAGCGAGGCGGCTGTCAACGATGCACTTGCCAAGCACTACTTGGCAGGCGAAATCGGCCGCGTCGAGGAAGTCGCCGAGGCGGCTCTATTTCTGTTGAGCGGCGGGCGATTCCTGAACGGCACCGACATGTTGATCGATGGGGGCTATACCGCCGTGTGAGAAGGCGGAAGACTGGGCGCACCCCGTCTTCTCAAACGGTCTCCCTCAGGCCGCTTTTTGCTGTTCAGCGGCGGAACCACTGGCGTTCATTGCGATCAAAACGCTGCAGTGGGTGGCGTCCATCAGCGACGCGCCGATCGATCCACGCCACCATCTGTCGGCCCAGCCCTTGGACCTGCGGTGGCCGACGATGATCAGATCCACGCTCAGCCGCCGAGCCGCCTCGGTGATCTGCTCGACGGGCTCCCCGCGGGCGAGGTGACCTTGCGCGGGAAATCCCCGTTCGCGCAACAAGGCGACGCCTTCGTCAAGCACCCGTTGATGGTGCTCGGTCTCTTCGCCGGAGTCGGGTACATCCGAAATCACGACTTCGTACAGCACGGCAGCCGGGATCGGCTGAACCACAGCGATGAGATGCACCTCAGATTGGGCCATCGCTGCAAGATCCCGACATTCGAGGAGCGCAGTCCGACCCGCCTCGGAACCATCGTAAGCAAGAAGAATTCTCTTGTACATGATTGTTCTCCGTGTGCGTGGGGTGGGGCAGCCATCGGATTTCACCTCTGATCCGCCTGGTTGGTTGATGCCGATGCTAGCCGACCTATGCTGACTTGCAAGTGGCAAGCGGCAATTGCGAGGGTAATTCCTAGGCGCTCGCGGCTTCGGTGCTTGGTTGCTGGGTCTTGGGGGGTCGGGCTTTCGACGGTCGGTTGCTGGTCTTGGGGGGTCGGGCTTTCGACGGACGGGCCCGTCCGAGCGCAGAACCCCATGCGCCCGCCGACCCGTCCGCCTGCGCCCTCCCGGGTGAGGCCGCAACCGATCGTCTGCGCCCGCCTGCGCGCGCCCGCAACCGCCCCCTCAAGACCAGCAACCGACCGTCGAAAGCCCGCCCTTCGCATGGGCAACCGCTCGACGGCAACCCTCCGATAGAGCAAGCCCTCCGCGGCCCGCCTTTGCACAGAGCGATCCGCCCGGCCGGGCCCGTCCGTCCGAGCTCGCTCGTGTATGCTCATGCCGCGTCTACAGGGTGATGGTCGAGACATGGATCAGAGATGGATGAGTCGCTTCGGAGCGGTACGGTTCGAGACTCGAGGACGCCTTTTGCGGAAAAGGCCGACTGTGCTCCTGGTTCATGGCGGGCATGGGAGCTGGCGTCACTGGGAGGCCAACCTGGACGATCTCGGTGACGGCGTGGACCTGCTCGTGCCCGACCTGCCGGGCTTTGGTGAATCCTGCGATTTGCCGCCCGACGCGGGGCTGGACGACCAGGCAGAGTCGCTCGACCAAGCCATCGATTCGGCTCTGGCCGGGGGCCTGCCGAACATTGTCGTTGGATTTTCCTTCGGCACGATCGTGGCTACGGCCCTGCTCGAGCGCTGGCAGCGTACCGGCCGGTGGCTTCCCACGTTGGTGCTCGTCAATCCGCCGCTCGGGCGCGAAGTCTCCGACGAGGTTCTTGCCATTCAGGCCCGAGCCGCCGATCTGGCGCGGGTCAATGGACTGGCCGCAGCGATCGAGTTGACGCTGCGCGAGATCATGCTGTCCGACCCGACCCGCGTGACCCCCGAACTCATTGAACTGGGGGTTTTGCAGGTGAAGCAGACGAGATTCAAGTCCCGGCCCATTTCGCGCAGCATTGATCTGCGCGAGCGGCTCGCGAGCCTGAACGCCCCGCGTCATGTCCTGCTGGGCGAACGCGACCCGCACCAGCGCAGTCGTCTGGCAGATCGGGTCGCGCAATATCGATCGATGTTCGGCGACAATAACGTGAAGATCCTGCCGGGCGCGCACTGGCTTCAGCGCGATTGTTCTGAGGCGTTTGCACAGGCCCTGCGCGACATTGTGGCGGCTCTCGGTGCGTCGCAAGGGTCGCTCGACAGGCATTCGTTCGGGGAGTTCGTCCAATGAAAATCCTGGTGCTGCACGGCGTCAACCTCAATATGTTCGGTCGCCGTGATCCGGCCCAGTACGGCACTGCGACGCTTGCCGACATCGACCGTGCGTTGGCCGAAGAGGCCCGCTCGCTCGGTTCGGGGCTCGAATGTTTTCAGACCAACCACGAGGGCGAAATGTGCGAGCGCATCCACCGAGCGCTCGATGAGCAGTGGGATGCCGTGGTGATCAACGCCGGGGCCTGGACCCACTACAGCTATGCCATCCGGGATGCGCTGGCAATTCTCAGCTGTCCAGTCGTCGAAGTCCACATGTCGAATGTCCATGCGCGCGAGCCATTCCGGCACATGTCGGTCTTTGCAGGGGTCGCGTGCGGCCAGATCAGCGGGTTTGGCACCGACAGTTATCTGCTGGGTTTGCGCGCAGCGATTGGGGCGGCGGGCCGGTGCTGATCGGCCGCTTGGCTGTGCCAACCGCCGGCCCGGCTCCAGCGCGGCCCGATACCGAAGGGGGCGTTTTCACCGAGTTTCGGGACGCGCTGGCCACCGCTCAGGCCAGCGCTCACTTCACTTGCTTGCCGTCGGCATCGAATACGCGCACCTCGATGGGTATGCCGGCCCCGACGCTCTGGGTGACAGTGCAGTAGGCTTCGAATGTGGCCAGCACCCTGTCCAGGTGTTCGATTGTCGCAGCCGGAACGCCCAGCCTCAGCGTCACTGTGATGGCAGTTACCCGAATGCGTCCCTGCTCATTGCGGCCGGTCTGAGCCTCCACCTCGGCGGTGATCGGCTCGGGTTGTTGCTTGAACTTGCGAAGTGCGAACAGCAGCGAGTCCGACAGGCAATTGCCGACTGCGGACGCGAGCAACATCAAGGGTGACGGTCCTGCGCCACGACCCAGGGGGGGCGGCTCGTCCGCGCGGACGACCGGCAGACCCCCACCAAAATCAATGTCGAACTGATAGTCCTGACTTTGGGTCAGGCGGACCGATGCCCTGCCACTCATGCTACGCCTCCCTGCAGGCGGCCCGCCGGTGAGTTGGGATGTCTGCGCAGGAGCGCCAGAGCCGGCCAGGAGAACAGCGTTGCTGCCGCCCCGGACCCGACTGCCATGCCGAAGAGCGCCAGCCAGTCGACGATATAGGCGAGCTCAGAAGTCGATGATCGCGCCAAGGCGGGCAATGCAAGCATTGCCAGAAGGGCGACCGCTCCGCCTACGACGATCGCCAACACCTGGGTACCGCGCCAGTTGCTCTGCTGGTTTCGGGCTCCGATATCGAGTTCGGCCAGACGCTGAAGATAGTGCGTGCGGATTCCGAGCGATTTCCAGCGATCCAGTACGTTGTCATTGACAACTTTCACGCCAAAGACGGTGTTGTCGGGCAGGGCTGTGCGAAAGTCCACTGTGGATCTCCCAAGCGTGCCCGCTTGATGCAGACGATCGCGGACCATGAAGGTCATCTTGAGCGGTGCACCCGCGCACTTCAGCGGGCCCGACGGCAAGGTCATCACGGCGCGTCCACCTCGCTGACGCATCGCGTCCATGGCAGACCAGGTCGCCTGGGCGGCTTCGGGGCTTGCATAGACGCTTCCAAGACCGTTCTTGCCGATCGCCGAGACGTCCATGTCCTTGATCTGGCTGTAGTCGAGGTGAAGGCCCGTGGCAACGATCAGAGAGTCATAGCGGATCTTTTTTCCGCTTTGCGTGACGACCGTATTGGCTTGTGGTTCGAATGCGGCCACCATCTCCTGCACCCACTCGGCCCGCGGGGGATGATAGTCGGCGTTGTAGCCACGCACCTTGTCAACTGTCCACACGCTGGTTGCGACCAGCGTGTGGACAGGCTGGTAGTTGTGCGCCTTCTTGGCGTTGACGATTGTGATCTTTGCCCCGTCAAGCAGCCCATTCAATCGGTTGGCTACCGCGATTCCCCCCAGACCACTTCCCACAATCACGATGTGGGCTGATGTCTTTATCCGGGCATGG
>JBIKTA010000094.1:0-7676 GCA_044348315.1 Burkholderiaceae bacterium
CCGGAACGCTGAGACCCGGGCGCAGTTCGTTAGAATGAAGGAGTGAAATCGAGTATAGCACCGGCCCTTCTCGCCTCAGACACGACGGTCGTCGACCGGTTCGTGAGTGCCTGCGCACACGCGCGACCCATCATTGCTGATCCTGTGAGGCAGCACCATCGCGCGATGCTGGGAACGATCGCCACGATCGTCCTGTTCGCGTCTACCCAGTTTTTTCCCGTTCAGGCTCTGGCCCAGCCTGCGAGCGGAGCCCCGGTCACACAGACTCCTGAGCGCTCGGATGCGCTAGCCTCGAGCACTGCCCTCGCGCAGGCCAGACGGCTGCGCGAGGAGGGGAATGCGGCGGGCGCATTGAAGACGATCGAGACTGCGCTCGAGCGCCTGCCCCGAGATGTGGCGCTCCGGTTCACCCGCGCCGTGATGCAGGCCGACCTCGGGCAGACTGAGGCTGCACTCGCAGGATTTACAGCGCTGACTCAGGAATACCCTGAGCTGCCCGAACCCTACAACAACCTCGCCACGCTCCACGCTGCGCGCGGTGACCTGGACCGGGCACGGGCCGCACTCGATGAAGCAGTGCGGGCCATGCCGGTCTACGCACTCGCCTGGGAGAATCTGGGCGACGTGCATCTGCGCCTGGCTGAGCGCGCCTGGCAGCAGGCCAGCCAGCTCGACAAGGCGTCTGAGGCGAGCGCCAAGCTCAAGCTCGCTCGGGACCTCATCACGAGGATTTCGCCAACGGCGACGTCGGCTCCGTCCGGTACCCGCCGGCCCTGAGCGTAACGATGCTGGCCGCCGTCCGAATTCGTTTCCAACCCAATCGATCAACCTTGCGTTCGACACACGGAGATTTCCCATGCTCAGAAAACTGCCTCTGATCGGCGCGCTGTTCGCAGCCGTCACCCTCTCGATGAGCGATGAAGCGGCGGCCGCCGGCTCGCCTCAGGTGCTCATGAAAACCTCGAAAGGCGAAGTGCTGATCGAGCTCTATCCGGACAAGGCCCCGCGGACGGTGGAGAATTTCCTTCAGTACGTGCGGGACGGCTTCTACGCAGGAACGGTGTTTCACCGTGTCATCGACAGCTTCATGATCCAGGGCGGCGGTTTCACCGAGGACATGTACAAGGGTGGAAGCGGCCGCAAGAACACCCGAGGGCCGATCGCGCTCGAATCGAAAAACGGGCTCAAGAACGACACGGGCTGGATCGCGATGGCACGTACCTCAGTGCCGGACTCGGCTACCGCCCAGTTCTTCATCAATGTGTCGGACAACCGTTCGCTCAACCACCCTCAGCCTGATGGCCACGGCTATGCCGTCTTCGGCAAGGTCATCAAGGGCATGGAAGTAGTCAACGCGATCAAGGGTGTCAAGACGCGCAATGTGGGGCCGATGGGTGATGTCCCGGTCGAACCGGTGGTCATCGAATCGATGGCGGTCGTCAACCCCGCCCAATGAGGGAGGATCGCACTGGGTCTGAACGCCCGGTCGTTTCGACGGCCGGCGACGACCTTGTGCTCTTCGCCTCGGACATGCATCTGGGCGAGCATGACCCGGGGACAGTGGATTTTTTTTTCGAGGCCCTGGCGCGCGAGTCTTCGGCGATCACCCATCTTTTTCTCCTGGGTGATCTGTTCGAGGCCTGGGTCGGTGACGACCAATCTGATGCGATCGCCGAACGCCTGATCGAAGCACTCGCGGGCCTCCATGCCCGGGGGGTATGGATCGGCGTGATGGTCGGCAATCGCGACTTTCTGCTGAACCTGCCCGTCGCGGCTGGGGCCTCGTTCAGCCTGCGCAGCGGTGCGGTGATGCTCGCAGATCCCACGCGAGTCGACCTGTTCGGGCAGCCCACCCTGCTTGCGCACGGCGACGCCTGGTGTCTGAGTGATGTCGACTACCAGCGATTTCGCGCCCAGGTCAGATTGCCTGGCTGGCAGCAGGTCTTTCTCGCCAAACCCCTTCCTGAACGATTGGCGGTGGCCCGCGCCCTTCGCTCTGAGAGCGAAAAGCGCCGGGCGATCACAGACATCGACCCCTCGGCCGCCGCAGCGCAGATGCGGGCAGCAGGCGTGAGTCGCTTGATTCACGGTCACACGCACCAGCCGGGCGAATCGGTGCTCGAGGGCGAACCACCGGCCGAATTGCGCCGATATGTACTGCCGGACTGGTCGGCCGCCGAAGGACGTGGCGGCTTTCTCAAGGTGAACCGGCAAGGGTGGTCCAGGACCGCCGCAGTGCAGACCTGAAATCAGTTGCCCGGAAGACCGACCACCGCCTCGATCTCAAGCTTCATCCCGGGAATGGCGAGCTTGCTGACCTCGAAAAGCGTGCTCGCGGGACGATGGGAGCCGAAGTATCTCTGGCGCACAGGGTTGATCTTGTGGCGATCGTTGACATCGGTGAGCAGCACGGTGACCTTGAGCACGTCCTTGAAGCCGGCGCCAGCCTCGGTGAGGATCCGCTCCATCGACTTGAAAATCGCCTCAGCCTGCGCCACCACGTCATCGCCACCAATGACGTTCAGTTGCTCGTCGAGGGCGGCTACGCCCGAGACAAAGAGCAGGTTGCCGAAACGCACGGCATCGCAGTAGTGGCTGATCGGGGGCGACAACCCGGGAATGACGAACTCCTCACGCTGAACATACTTGGACATGGAACATTTCCTCTTACGAAAAACTCAGGACTGGAACACGCTACTCTGAACACCGCCGGCAGATTCTCTCGCGGCCAGAAACTCGCAGACCCCTGCCGCCGCGCAATCGATGTGCTCCCGCATGGCCTCAGACGCACGCACGGGATCCCGCGATGCGACCGCGGCGAGCAGATCCTGATGCTCAAAGCCTGGCATCTCGGCCGTGTGGTACACGTCGATATAAATCCGCAGGTAGGGGTGCACCGTCTCCCTCATCCGCCGGATCTCGGCGGCGAGGTGCGGCATCGCAGCCAGGGCGTAGAGACGATCGTGGAACTGCTCGTGCCGGGCGATCCACTCGCGGGGGTTCGCCTGGGCGCGATCCATGCGACGCATCAGGATCCGGAGGTCGTCCAGGTCGTCCTCGCTCACGCGCTGGGTCGCCTCGGCCGTAGCGAGCATCTCGAGCGCAGTACGAATCTTGAACCGCTCCCGGACCTCTTCGACCGAGAGCACAGTGACAACAGCACCGCGGTTGGGCTGCAAGGTCACCAAGCCCTCTGCGTCGAGTCGGCGCAAGGCCTCGCGGATCGGTGTGCGGCTGAGGCCGAGGGCAGTACCGATCTCCTCGGGATTGAGCCGCATGCCTCCGGCAAACTCACCCGCAAGGATCCGCGCCTTGAGATGACCATAGGCCTCTTCCTGCGCCGTCACGAACCGGGTCGCGGAACGCGCGCCACGAGTGGGACTGATCGAATCGGTATCCATCCCGTTCACTTGAACAGCAGGCGAGGCAGCCAAAGCGAGATGGAGGGCACATAGATCAGCAGCGTCAACACAGCCAACTGGATGACCACAAAGGTGATCGCCCCACGATACATGTCGTTGGTCGTGACATCGGGCGGGGTGACACCTCGGAGATAGAAAAGGGCAAGCGCAAAAGGCGGCGTCAGGTAGGACATCTGCAAGGCGACGATCATGAGCGTCGCAAACCAGACGGGATCAAATCCCAGTTTGGCCGCGACCGGCGTGAAGAGCGGGATGCACAGTAGCAGAATACCCAGCCAGTCGAGCACCATACCCAGTAAAACCACGATCACGATCATCAACCAGAGGATCGCAATCGGCGACCAGCCGATGTCAAGAAAGAGTTCGGCAACCATGGCGCCGCCACCGAGCCGGATGAAGAGCCCGGTGAACATGCTGGCTCCGATCGTGACGAGGTAGATCATGCTCGTCACTTCCAGCGTCTGTAGCGATGCCTCCTTGAGCATCTTGAGGTCGAGCTTGCGGTAGGCCGCAGCAAGCCCCACGGTCACCAGTGCTCCGACGGCGGCAGCCTCGGTCGGGGCGGCGACCCCGAGCAAAATCGACCCTAAGACTGCGACGATGAGCAATAGCGTGGGCAACGCCGCGACCGCGAAGTCGGCAAGCTTTGCAGGCCAGCTGAGGGTGTCCTCTTCGATGGGCACGGTCGGTCCCGCAGACGGCCTGATCGTGCAGAGGACGATCGTGTAGATGGTGTAGGCGACCGACAGCAAGAGCCCTGGCACAAGCACCGACGCAAACAACTGACCGACGGAGAGTCCCGCCATCGGCCCATAGACGATGATGAGAATGCTGGGCGGGATGAGAATGCCCAACGTACCGGACGCGCTCACCACGCCAGTCGCTAGCCCCTTGTCATACTTGTAGCGAAGCATCGCCGGCAGCGCAACGAGCCCCAGTGTGACGACGCTCGCACCCACCACGCCCGTGGCGGCCGCAAACAAGGTGCCCGTGGCAATCGTGGCAATCGCCAGCCCGCCCGGCAAACGACCTAGCATCTGCCGCAGTGAATCGAACATCCGGGTCGCAATGCCTGAACGCTCCAGCACGAAGCCCATGAACACAAACAGCGGAATCGCGAGCAGGATGTAATCCTGAAACAGCGTATGGATCCGGAGCACGAAGATGTTGAGCGCAGGCGGGCCGTACTCATACAGCGCAACGAGTACCGCCACACCACCGAGCGCAAACGCGATCGGCACCCCCACCATGATCAGGATGATGGCAAACGCCATCATCGCAAGCGCCAAGGTATCGCCGCTCATCGTTCAGTCCGCCTGGGTATTCGCGCCGATCAGGCGCAGCAATGATTCGAGTGTCTGCACGAGGGCCTGAAGCAGCAGAAGTACGAAGCCTGCGAGGACCCAGGTCTTGAACGGGTAGAGGACGGGTAGCCAGGTGCCCGAGGCGGCCCGCTCGCCACTCTCCCAGGACTGGAGCAAATTGGGCCAGAGCACCCAGATCAACGCGCAGAGCATCGGAAGCAGAATGAGCAGCGACCACCCGAGATCGAAGGCCTCCTTGATCCGGGTTGGGTAGCGGGCGTAGAGCACGTCAACCGCGATATGGCCACGCCGACTGAGCGTGTAGCCCGCCCCCATCATCACCAGGATCGAGTTGAGGAAGTAGGACGTGTCGTAACTCCAGAGGGTCGGCGCGTTGAACACATAGCGCGCGATCACCTCATAGACCAAGGTGAGCACGAGGAGCGGCACGCAAATGGATGCGACGCGCGCAATCACCGAATTGAGCGCGGTGACCCGCCTCATCCACTGCATCACGCGCATCGTATCCATCAGCACTCCCCATCAACCGACCTGAGAAATTCGCTTACTTGCGGACCGGGAGCATGAATTCGTCAAATGCAACCGAGCGCTCATAGAAGCCCCGCACCGAGGTCCAGACTTCCTTGATGAAGGGGTCGGCCGCGCCAAGCTGATCGAGGTAGGCCCACGCCGCCTTGCGGAACTCACGCTGCGCATCGACTGAAACTTGCACCGGCTGGTTGCCGCGACCCTTGAAGAACTCGAAGGCCTCGAGCGAATTACGATAATCGAGCGTGTAGGAGCGCAGGGTCGCGGCTTCGGCCGCGCTCTGCACGATCGCCTTCAGGTCGGCCGGAAGCTTGTCGAACGCGGTCTTGTTGATCGTGAGTTCCATCATGCTGCCGGGCTGATGCATGCCGGGGCCGGTGAAGTAACGAGCCACCTCATGAAAGCCGAGCCCGCGGTCGATCCAGGGGGAGGCAAACTCGGTCGCATCGAGCATTTTTCGCTCGAGCGCGGTGTAGAGCTCGCCCGCCGGCATCGTGGTCACTGAGACGCCCATGCCACGCAGAATGTCCGCCCACCAGCCGACGGTGCGGTATTTCAGACCCTTGAAATCGTTGACATTGGCAAGGGGTTTGTTGGACCAGGCGAGGAACTCGGTCACGTTGATGCCGCCGGGCATGGCCACCACGTTGAGCTTCATCCGCTCCTGATAGAGGCGATTCCAGAGCGCGATGCCGCCCCCCTCGTACATCCAGGTGAGGTAGAGCGGGCCATCGAACACCATCGGGATGGCCCCGAAGAACGGTGCCGCACGGTTTTTGCCCAGCCAGTAGCTGGCCAGTGAATGCCCCATCTCTGCAGTGCCGGTATTGACGGCATCGAGCACGTCAAATGCACCGACCACGGCACCCGCCGGCTGAACGGTGATCGTCATCCTGCCTGCCGACATCGCATTGACTCGACGGGCGAAATCCTCGGCAATCTGGAAGGGAGGTAAACCCGCCGGCCACGAAGTGACCATGGTCCAGCGCATCTTCTGCTGCGCGGACGCGATGTTGAAGAAACCGGCGCCCACGACCAGAGTCAAGGCTGCAACAAAGCATTGAACGAATCGCAATCGGGTGAACAGTGCAAACATGGAACCCTCCGGAAGCTGAATAACTGTATCCAAATATCCAGCCAAAAGCCTAATCCGGATTTGCGCGAATCTCAAGGGGTTTTTGGGGCCATAGGGCCCCGCTCAGGAAGCAGCCTTTTTTCCTGCGGTCTTCTGCATCTGCGTGCAGATCCCGCGGAGCAGATCCACCTCCTCGATCTCGAGCCGTGTGCGCGAGAGCAGCCGCCTGAGACGCGGCATCAGCTTTTTAGGATGACGCGGGTCGACGAACTCGATGTCGATCAATGCCTGCTCGAGATGCTCGAACAAGGCCGCCACATGCTGCTGAGTGGCGTAGCGCGGCGCGCCCGGCTCGGGCCGCAGGAGCCGATCGCGCGCTCCGTCGGTGCACCCATCCTGAGCGGCAACCGCACCCACCCACTGGCCCATTTCCAGCCGTCCTTGCTCGGCCCGGGCACGCTGCGCGAGGGCAAAACCGAGCACCTGCACGGCCTGGGCAAGATTGAGCGATCCGTAGCCGGGTGCCGTGGGGATGGCGAGCAAGGCCTGACATCGGGAAACCTCCTCGATCGAGAGACCCGTGCGCTCGGTGCCGAACACGAAGGCCACGCGGTGAGCGGCGGCGCTCGCGAGTTCCGCATGGGCCTGCTCGACAATAAGCTCGGGCGCAAGCGGTTGTGGCCCGAATTCCCGGCCCTGCTCGCTGACTGCGATCGCCAGGCTCACATCCTCGATCGCCTCCTCGAGCGTGGCGACCTCACGCGCCTGCCCGAGCAGATCGACGGCGCCGCTCGCGAAGGCTACCGCCTCCGGGTGCGCGAGCACGCCCGGGAAGCGCGGCTCGACGACGACCAGACGGCCCAGACCCATCACCCGCATGGCCCGCGCCGCGGCACCGACATTACCGGGATGGGAGGGGCGAACGAGCACGAAGCGGACACGCTCATACCAGTCGGGGACCGAGAAATGCAGCCCCTTCATCGCATTGCCTTAGAATGGAGGGTTGACCGCCGCCCAGGACTTTTTTTCACCATGCATCCGATGCTCAACGTTGCCGTCCGGGCAGCGCGCCGTGCCGGCCGAATCATCAATCGCGCAAGCCTTGATCTCGATACCGTCAAGGTCGCCCGCAAGCAGCGCAACGATTTCGTCACCGAGGTCGACCACGCCGCTGAAGAGGCGATCATCGAAACCCTGATCGGCGCCTACCCCGGGCATTCTATCCTCGCCGAGGAATCCGGCCACACGGCCAACGCCCAGCATGGCGACCCGCGCCAGGCCGATTTCGTCTGGATCATCGACCCCCTGGATGGCACGACCAATTTC
>JBIKTA010000095.1:0-7670 GCA_044348315.1 Burkholderiaceae bacterium
GACGACGTCAGCCTGACGGATGACGAGAAGAGCAGTCTCAATCTCGACACCGATCTCGACTATGTCTACGCGCCGCTGCGCGCGAACGACATCGCAGTCAACGTGTTCAGCGGCACGCTGGTCAAGGTGGTGTTCGAGCCTGCCGGTGAGCAGCCGATGGGCACGGTCGGTCAGTACTACCTGTTCGATGCCGGCGAAGGGGTCGAGACCGACCTGATGCTCGAGCAGCAGAACTACAACGATACCAGCCGCTGGAAAAACGTCACCGTGCTGCAGCCGACCGGGACGGTGGTTGCGAAGTCTGGCGTGACGTTCGTCGAGTCGGGTGGCGAGATCTATCGCTACGCGGGTGAGGCGGCGACGATCGATCTGGCTACGCAGAATTATCGCGGTGACGACTGGAGCGAGGTGCTGGTCTATCGCAACGATGTCGGCACCTCTTTCCGCCGCAATCTCGATGGCAAGTTCTATGTGATCAAGCCGCGCGAGATCGAGACCCCGCGCCTGATCTACAGCAATGTTGGCAACAAGCTGATCGAACGGAGCGAACTCCTGCGCGGCTGGATCCAGAGTCACGGCGGCAATGCCGAGGCCGTGGCCCGCTACCAGGCCGAGCTCGACAGCATCGAGCAGACCCTCGAGGATCTGGGCATCGCCCAGTCGCTGAGCGGCGAAGCAGGCGGACCGGTGGTCGCGCCCAGGGAGCTGGAGGTCTTCCTGCTTGACCTGCCGGCGCTTCAGGCTTCGCCCGGTTCGATCTACATCGAGACGGGCTCGATCGATTTCGGGGGCGTGGCCTACGACAGTCCTGTGCAAGACCCCGAGCGGGCGCTCGCGCTCGCCCGCGCCGCGGATCAACTCGTCGCCCGTGGTGGCGCGACCGTCAATGTGCTCAACACCTCGCCCTTTGGCCTGCAGATCAATGAGGTCAGCGTGGCGGCGGGCGGCAAGACCGCGATGCTGGGCGACCGGCTGGTCACCCTCGCGCCGGGCCAGGTCTACTTCAATTCGCTCGTACTCGCGGGCGGCTCGGCGGATGGCCCGATCACCAGTGCCCCAAGCCAGATCCAGATCGTCCAGGATAGCTACCCCAGCAGCGCTTACGACCTGACCGTGCCGGCTTCTGCCCAGGACATCTATGTGCGCGGCAAGATCGTCAACGATGGTGGCAAGCTGATCCTCAAGAACCTCGACGGCAGCATCACGGTGACCGGCGAGCTGCGCGCCGGCACCGTCGATCTGGCGGCCAAGGGCAACTTCGATCTGAGCGCCGACGCCTGGTATCACTCTGGCCGTGATCCGCGCCAGTATGTCGATTACACCGCCTTCCGCAACAAGGTGTATGAGAACGTCCAGAACACGGTCAATACGTGGACCCAGATGAGCTTCCCGGTCGTTGATCCGATCAACGACCCCGTGAGCAACGACCCCGCCATCGAGCTGCGTGATGCGATCCTCGCGCCCGGGTCCCGGGTATTTTCGCTCGGCGACATCAACATCCGTGCCCAGTATCTGAATATCAATGGCCTGATCCAGAGCGGCGTCAACCAGTTCACGCTCAACATCGCCGAGGATTTCGACCCCGGCCGTTCGACCGGCTTCACCGATGAACTTGGCAATACGATCGTCGGCATCGATTACGGCACCGGGGACCGGGCGCCGGTCACCGGCTTTTTCGATGCGGCGAGCGGCACGATCCTCCTCGACCCGATCGTCGCCGAAGGCGGGCGCATCACGCTGACCGGACAGATCGTCAGCACCGGCAATGGCCAACTGCGCGCGGCAAGCGGCTATGCCGGCGTGAACATCAACAACAAGAGCAAGTGGCAACTCGCTGCTGACCGGATCGACGTCTCGAAAAATCGCATCGGCACCGTCACGATCAACGACACCACTGCGCTCACGCGTACTGTCTACACCTCGAAGGACGGCGAGGTCACGGTCGACACCTTCCAGGGCGTGCTGGTGCCGCCTGCGACCGACACCGATATCGCTTCGATCTCCTATGCGCTGACTTCGACGGTCAAGCCGACGCCTGGCGCGCTGCTGGGCTATCAGCCGGCACCGGACCAGTTCTACATCTGGGTCGAGGGCCAGGAATTTACCCGGACCCGGATCGAGAAGTACGAGCAAAACAGCTTCGAGGTTTTCAAGGGCTTCAGTCTCGACTTCCTGATCAAGGACGATAACCGCGTCAACTCGCGCGATGTGGTTCGGGATGCGACGCCGATGCTCGAATCCGAGGGCCTGACAGACGGGGTCCCGATGGGGTTCAATGGGGCCGGCCCGGTGGCCGATGACTTCGTCTACCTCGTGCAGTTCGAGCAGAAGAACGATGATTCGGTCGCGGTGACGGCCAATGTCACTCAGGTGTACGACGTCAAGACGCTCAATCGCTACACCTATATTGGCGAAGCCAAAGAGGTGGTGCTCAAGGCAGTGGTATTCCCGAGTGGCGTCGCGTCCAATGCTGACTGGCGTTATGAGTCGACCTTCGTCAGCCAGGACCTTGCCAAGCAGTGGGTCGACGTCAAGAAGCAGTATTTCGCCAGCGACTACGCCAATTCGACCAAAACCGAGAAGACCTGGACCACCGGCGGGGGCTTCCTCAGCAAGAAGACGGTCCATATCGAGACCACCACCGTCACCGGTCTGAAAAATTTCTTCACCCATGCGCTCAAGGCCGACTATCCGATCGGCGTGAGCTTCATCCAGGGGCTCCCTCAGCCCAAGGTCGATATCAAGAGCGTTGGCAAGTTGGTGCTGACCAGCAGCGTCAAGCTGGGCGGCGACCCCAATTCTGCGGTCGCGATCTTTTCCAATGCGCTGGACTTCAGTCCGGAGGCGGTCATCTCCGGCGCGGCACCGACCATCGATACCCAGAGCGAGGTCAAGCTCACGCTGCAGGATATCGTCGGCATCGTCGATGTCCGCAGCGCGGGCGACATTACGATCACCCTGCTGGAGGGGCAGAGGACGGGTGCTTTGCGCCTGGGCGCGGTGATTACGCCCACCGTGCTCAATGTCTCCTCGCCTTACGGCATCCTGAGCCAGACCGGCATGATCATTGCCGACCGCATCGAGATGGATGGCGGCGCCGGGGCAATCGATGTACGTCTCGATTCGCAGGAGGGCGTGGCGCTACGCGCCACGGGCGACATCACCGTGCGCGAGGAGGTCGGCGACCTGCGCCTGATCGGGCCCGAATACCTTGCAGGGTCGCCGGCTTCGGTGGTCTCGCTGGCTGGCGATGTCCACCTCTCGACCGTCAATGGCGCGGTGCTCAATGCCGACTATGCCGGGTTAAGGTTGGACAACACGGGCGGCGCCCTCGATGCGCGCCTGCAGCGATTGGTCGACCAGGGCCTGGTCACGGCCGACCAGGTCCGCAACATGCTGTCGCCCGCGCTGATGGCGGCGCTCTTCCCGCATCAGCCGATGCCGGGCGGCGCGCCGGTCGCTCCCGAGTCCGGCCTCAACGTTCAGGCGATCGACGTGACCATCGAGGCCCAGGGCGCGGACGGCGATATCGGTCGTTCGAGTGGCTTGGTCACGATCCACAGACCCGGCGAATTCGATCAGCTCAGCGCTTTCGAGCGCTCCATCCTTGCGCAGGCCCGTCCGAGCGATATCCGCGAAGTGCGTTATGCGGTCTATCGTTACAAGGGCGCGGATGCGACGATCGATCTGGCGCGCGAGAGCAATTACGCCAATGTCAGCCTTTGGGAGCGGGTGGCGCATCCTGCGACCGGGACGCTCGATCTCGCCGCCGCCTCGGATGAGGGCCTCACCGATCTGCGTACGGGCGATCTGGTCACCAGCAAGTTCGAGCTCGAGCGGGTTCAGATCCAGATTTCCGATGCGGTCCGGATCGAGGCGGCCGGCCTCGTCAGTCTTCTGAGCCAGGGCGATCTGGTGCTCGAAGCCGTCGGCGACCTTCAGCTGGTCGAGGCGGTCGCGGCCGATCGACTGTGGCTGCAATCGAGCGGATCGATCCTGGGTGTCACCTCGCCTTCCACGCCATCGGTCCTCCACCTGCTCTCGGGGCGAGACATCGATCTGCGCGCCGACGAGTCGGTTGGGCTGTCCGACACCGCGCCGCTGCGCATCGAGCTGACGGGGACCGGCGGGCGGATTTCGGGTTCGGCCGGCGACGATATGGCGCTCGACCTGATCAAGGGCCAGGGGCGCATCGGTGCCCTGAGCGCGCGCGACACCCTGACCCTCATCACCCGTGATGCGCTCGAAGGATCGATTGTCGATGCCCGCAATCCGCTCGATGGAGCTGCGCCGAATTTCGAGGCGCATGCCCTTCGGATTCAAGCCGCCGGTTCGATCGGGGGCTTCAATGATTCAGCGATCCTGACCCGCGTCGAGTCGTTGCAGGTTCGCGCCTTTGGGCCCGGGGCCCTGCGCCATGTGATCGCGATCGACAATCTCGGCGACCTGTCGGTCACTGATCTCGGTCTGTCGGGCGCGAGCGGCCTCGGCCTCTCGACCCCGAACGACAATGCCACGTTGTTGGTGCGTGCGAGCGGTCATCTGAGCATCAATGCGCCTGTCGTGCTCCAGGGCGCCCTCGACGAGCAGCGCACCCTGCTGCTCGAGGCGGGTGCCTCGATCGGCCGTGGCGCCGGCGCGCGCGACGCTGACCTGCTGATCGCTGCGCCTGTGACAGCGGATTCCGCCCTGATATCGTTGCGGGCCGCTGGCAGCATCGTGCAGCGAAGCTCGGCGACCGTCAGCAGTATCGGCGGGATCATTGAACTGGACGCGGTCGCAGGCGACATTGCGCAAGTCGCCGGTGCCCTGATCACGACCGGCACGGCCCTGGTGGGAACCTCGGTGTCCGCTGGCGCGCCGGCGCCAAAGGTGATCGCGGAGGTCACCGAAGTCACCGCGGGCCTCGCGCCAAAGTCCACCGTCACCACCCTGACCGAGACCGAGAACACGGTGCTCCGACTCGATCTGGCGGGAGCAGTGGCGGGGACTGTTCGTCTGGGCCACCAGGGCGAGCAGCGTCTGGTCGATCTGGCACCGGACGCCGACGACGCTGGCCTCGTGACGGCACTCGAAACGGCGCTCGAGTCGTTCCTGTCCTTTGGTCCGGAGACGGTCGCGGTGGCGGGCACCCGCGCCAGCGGTTTCACGATCGAGTTTGTCGGGTCTAAGGCCGGTCAGGACCTGAGCGGGATCACGATGGCCTTCGATCCACGGGCGGCGATCGCCACGGTCATCCTCTCGCAGCAGGGCGAGATGCGGCAGACCGGCACGATGCCGGGCAGTCTGAATGTCAACGAGCGGCAGACGATCAGCTTCACGCTTCCTACAGGGCTGCCGGGGATGAGCTATACGCTCGCCGATGGGCGTGAGGCGGGTGCGGTCACTGGGCCGCTTCAGTATGTCGGAAGCAGTCCGCTCTACAACCGCATCGCCTTGCAGATGGCGCTCGGTGGTCTGTTCGGCTTCGGCAATGTGGCCGTCACCTTCGACCAGAGCTCGACGATCGTCGAGCCCCGCTATCTCATCAGTTTCACCGATCAACTGGCCAGTCAGGACATCCCTCTGATCGTGGTCAAGAGCCAGCGCGATGTGTCGGTGAGCATCGACGAGACGCGCAAGGGCTCGAAGGCTTCAACGGTCCCGGTGTTCGAGCCGGTGCCGACGGTCCAGAAGGTTCTGCTCGCCGACACCGAAGCGGGAGGCAGCTTCACCCTGAGTTTCGAGTCGGGCTCGACTCGTTACGAGACCCAGTCGCTGGCCGTGGGCGCCGACGCCGTGCAGGTGCACGATGCGCTCGCTGCGCTGAATGTGAGCGGGCTGGCGAGCCCGGCCGCATGGACCGTTACCGAGGTCGGCGCCGGCTATCAGATCGTCTTCGGGGGGGGACTTTCCGGCAAGTCAATCGCTGCCATCACGGTCGATCTGACGCCTCCGTCGGGTAGCCCTGTGCTGGAGACCGTACGGGAGGGCTTCACCAGGCAACTGAGCGAAACGAGCACCGCACCCGGGATCAACGAGATTCAGCGGATCGACCTCGACTATGGCGAGGCGACGGGCCGGTTCACCTTGAGCCTGAGGCACGGCACGAGCACCTACACGACGGCTGCCATCGAATTCGGATCAAACGGTGAGCAGGTCCGGCAGGCCTTGCTCGCGGCTTTCGTTGCGGGTGGGCTGACGGAAGCGACGGTCGTCGTCGAAGGGTTGAGCAATGGCTATCAGGTCGCCTTCGGTGGCGCGCTTGCCCAAGCCGATCTCGCCCCGATGGAGATCGACGCCCAGGCAGATCGTCCCCAGGCGCCACCTGTCCAGCTGACAGCGGGTTCCATCCGCCTGGCCGCTGGTGCTGACGTGCTGATCAGCGGCGTCGCTGCCGGTTCAGGCGAGATCGCCGTCCACAGCCGTCGCGGCGACATCGCGGCGGTCACCGCCGGCGCACTCGAGCTCCAGGGTGCTTCGCTGGTCCTGCGGGCCGACCAGGGCTCGATCGGTTCGCTCGGCCGTCACGGCGCCCCGCTCGACATCCTGGCCGGCCGGGTCGCCGCCGAGGCGAGCGGCGACATCGCGCTGCGATCGGGTGCTGCCTTGCTGGTGGACGCCGTGTCGGTGGTGGTCGCCCGCGCCGATGCGCGCGCGATCGGGCCCTTCGAGCCACTCACGCTCTCGGCGACCGGCCTGGTCAGCACCGGGGGCGGGGTTTCTCTGATTACCACGGCAGGCGGCCTCACGCTCGCTGCTGATGTGAGTGCGGCAGGACAGGCTGCTGCCCAGGTGGCCGGGCTTGTGGCGACCGGGATGACCGGATCCCTGCTCATCGTGTCAGCCGGCGCCCTGCAGATGCTGGATGGTGTGTTGCTCTCGACGACCGGGGGAGCGATCGATCTCGAGGCCGTCGGTGGTGCGCTTTCGATGGACGCGGGCAGTACGATCGCGAGCAGTGGCGGCGCGGTCCGTCTGGCGGCGAGTACAGGCCTGAGCGTCTCCAGGGTCGATGCCGGAGCCGGCGTGATGAGCCTGGTCGCAGGAGCTGGCTCGATCGCCCGCAGCACCACCAGCGACGCGAGCGTCAATCTGATCGCCTCGGCCCTGCGTCTGCAGGCGCGCGACTCGATCGGCAGCAGCGCCAGTCCGCTCGTGACCGATGTCGATCGGCTCGCCGCAGCAAGCAACGGCGGTTCGATTCATTTGCTGAATCAGCGGGCGCTGACCATCGGCGCGGTCGACGAGCTGATGCTGATGCGCCAGTTGGGCGGCGGACTCGCCACGACGGTATCTGACCGCGCGATCAGCGGACTCTCGACCTCCGGTAGTGGCGGCATTTCGGTGCGCACCCTGCAGGGTGATCTGACGGTCCAGAGCGATCCCGGTATCGATGGCGGCCTCGTCATCCGCAGTGGCACGGGCGGGATCACGCTGGTTGCCGGATCGGGCGGCGATGTCGTGATCAATGGTCGGCTCGATGCCGGCTCCGGCGGCACGATCAAGCTGCAGGCCGCTGATGCGATCCTTCAGGGGGCGATCGCCTCGGGACCCGCTCTGTCGGCTCAGGCAGTCGAGCTGGTCGCTCAATCGATGGCGACCGTACTGACCCTCTCAGCCGACCAGGTGTCCGCGAGAAGCAGTTCAGGCGATATCGAACTCATCCAGACCGCCGATCTGCTCGGTCG
>JBIKTA010000096.1:0-7669 GCA_044348315.1 Burkholderiaceae bacterium
GCCTGTTCGATGCGCAGACCCTGGCCGGCCGTGCGCACACCGCTGACGGGCGTACGCGCGGGCACCGCATCAGGACCCGCCGGCGCGGACAGGATGGACTCCAGGGGAAAGATGCGGCGGTGCTCGTTCGCGGCCACCGCATGCACGACGACACGCGCCTCCTCTGGAATCGTCAGGTTCCATCGGTCATTCGCGACGCCGTTCAGACCAAACTGCGCTACCGTGTCCCAGAGGCCCACGAAATTCAGGCTCACGCAGCGCTGCAGGCCGGCGTAGTGCCCGGTGCGAATCCGCGAGGCCACGCTGTTGGCAAAATCACGCGCCATCGCCGCACCGCGCGAGAACCCAATCACATCGACCTCCACCGTGTCGCTGGCCGTGTCGGGATCGCGCAACGCCTGGTCAAGCGCGAGGAGCATCGCATCAACCCGCGCCCGCGCGCTGCCCGCGTCATAGCGGTCAAAGAGCGTCGCGCGTATGCCGGTCGCCGGATCATCCACACCGACTCCACTCATGTAGTGCCCATCATCGCCCTCATAGAGCCCAAAGAGCCTCGCAACATTCGACAAAGTGTCGGGCGCACGGGCCGGGTTGCCATTGCCGGTTCCGTCAAATGCGAAGAGGATCAGCCCAAGCGGGTCGGACGCCGAGTGCGGGCGGCCATTGACGTACAGGTAGCGATTGAGGCCCGCGGCGAGGCCGAGCGGGTCGGGTTCCAGATAACGGCCCCGCAGGGGATCGTAGGTCCGCAGGTAATTGTCATGGAGCCCGGTTTCCTCATCGTGATACTGACCGGGTAGACGCAGGGGCTGCCTGAACGCGCCCTGGACGCTGCGCAGCGCGCCATAACTGTCGTAGCGCGCCTCCCAGACCATCCGTCCCGCGGCATCGACGGCCCGGTGCGGGGTGCCGAGGTGATCGGTCAGCAGATGGTGAATCACCTGCACCCGGCCGGGCCGACGGGGGTCGATGTCGATCACCGCGAACGGACGCCCCTGCCAGTGCAGGTAGTGGCGCACGATCCGACCGCCCGCGTCGAGTTCGGCAGCCAGTCGCTGCTCATGGTGCAGAAAACCGGTGACCCGGGTCGCGCCCGCGACATCAAGGGCGGTCTTGCGCACGCGCTCGCCCAGCGCGTTGTAGCCAAAGCTAAGGCCGGTCACGGTCTGCTCAGAAGCATGCCGTGACGCCCCGGGATCGAGACGGTCCTTGATCCCGACGGCAAGTGGCGACCTCCCGGAATCGAGACGGTGCTTGATCTCCCCGTTCTGCGGGGGATCCCGCCGAACGGGCGCCCCGCGGCTCGGCAGCCGGTTCGTCGAGAGCGCCTGCACATCCATGCGCTCGATCCGCCCTGCCGGGCCATAGCGAAGCCCCCAGCCGCCCCAGGTCTGCGGCCGGCCCAGTGTGTCGACAGCCAAAGCCGTGACGCGCTCGGTGAGACCGCCCGGATCGCGCCGCGCAAGCAGGTCACCAGCCGGCGAATAGAGGAAGAACTCCCCCGAACCCCCCGCGCGTTCACGAATCACCATGCGGCCATAGCGGTCGTAACCGAATCGGTCCTCGCCCTCAGAATCGCGAAGGGCGGCGATCTCGCCCTGCGCGTTACGGCGAATCTGCCATTTCGCAAGGGGCTGCCT
Source organism: Burkholderiaceae bacterium (assembly GCA_044348315.1). GTDB lineage: Bacteria > Pseudomonadota > Gammaproteobacteria > Burkholderiales > Burkholderiaceae_E > SYIM01. The sequence goes on from JBIKTA010000096.1 coordinate 1,641, forward strand.
GCGATCACGGCCATGCCAGGCGATCGCATTGACCTGCGCATCGACACCCTGGGTCTCGGTTCGGCGCAAGCGCCCCTGTAGCGCAGTGTCCGAAACGACCGTGCCGTCGGCAGACCAGCTGCGCTCGACCAGCCACGGGCCGCCGGTGCTGTCCGGCGTCTGAAGCCCCATGCGGGCAAGCCGCCCGAAGGCATCGTATTCCTGTCGCAAGCTCAGCCCATCGCCCAGCCCCCGACGCACCACCCGCCCGAGCGCGTCACGCTCGATCGCAATTCGCAGGCGTCTGCCTTCCCGATCGGTCCGCTCCAGGGCCTTGAGCCGACCCCAGTCGTCGTGTTGGGCGACGAGCGATTCCTCGGGGTGCTCGATTGCCACCAGACGCATCCCACTCCAGGCAAGTCGCGTGCTCACGCTTGCCTGTCCCGCTCGCTCCTGCCGCTCGATCAGCCGGCCGGCTGCATCGTAGTGCAGCCTGATTTGGCGAACGCCGCCCTCGTCGATCGAGGCGAGACGGCCCCAGGCGTCGTAACTGAATCGGCGTTCACCGGTGAGGGCGGATCGCTCGAGGACCGTCCGACCGAAATCGTCGCGCACGAATTCCGTGATCCGGCCCTCGGCGTCGAACACCCGTACCGTGCGGTCGATCACCGAGAGCCCTTCAACCACTGGGCGGGCAGGACTGCGTGAACGGGACAAGGCTCTGACGCGCAAGGCCTCAGGCGTGATCGACCATTCGAATCGCCGACCGCTCGCCGTATCGAGGCGCATCGATGAGGGCCCGAATTCGAGTTGCCAGCGTTCGCCATCGCCCAGGCTCAGCTCCTGCAGCCGGCCCGTCTCGTGCCAGACCCAGCGAAGCTCGCGCTCGGCGGTCTTGAGCCGGGTAAGGCGTCCGGCGAAATCGAACTCGCGTTGGATTCGGCTGCCGTCGGGCAACCATTCGGCGATCGGCCTTGCCTGAGCATCACGGGCGATACGATGCTCGATCGCTGCGGGATGGACAATCGCCACGAGTGTGCGCTCGGGCGACCAAAGCAGGCGGGTAACGACGGGCAGGACCGGCGCGGTCGTAGGTAAAGCCGCTCCGGCCCCGGGCGGGAACGCCCCAGCCTCAGATGGAATCGCCCCAGCCTCAGATGGAATCGCCCCAGCCTCAGATGGAATCGCCCCAGCCTCAGGCGAGGCAGCCGACCCCAGCGACGTCGCTGTGATGGGCCCCGGCGCAGCGTGACGCTCGATCGCAATCGGCTTGCCCGCCGCCGGACCCGCTCGCTCATACACGTACCGGTATTCGCGGTGAAGGACGCCAGCCGATTCCCCGATGGGCGAGTAGCCCGCTTCGCGCCAGAGCGTCAACTGGCCGCGCTCGTTGTGCGCGAGCTCGAGCCGCCGGATATGGCCGGGCACCACGCTGGGCGACTCGATCAGCACCGGCCGCGCAAGAGGCCCTTCACCGGCATAGTGGATCGTCCACTGGGCAGGGTCGGCGGTGTCCGCCCGCACGAGCGCGCTCATGCGCCCGTGGCGATCGCGCCGAATCGCCCAGGACCCCTGCTCGATGAGCCTCCCGGCCTCATCGCGACGATAGGCGAGCCCCGCAGGCGGACAGACTGGGCAACCGGGCCCCTCGGCACGCGTGAGTCTCGGAACGCCCGCGATCGCCGCCCGGTGATAGACGGTCGTCGTCGCGCGCCAGCGAACCTCCGTGCGACCGAGCGCAGGATCGCCGTCATAACTGAAACGCAGGGCATCGGGGCCGGCCTCGCCCGCCGCGAGGCTCTCGATGACCCGGCCCTGATCGTCGTAGCGGTAGCGCGCCTCGCGTCCATCGGCTTCGGTCTGTCCGGTCAGCCAGTGCGGAGCTCGCGGATCCTCATAGCGGTAACGCACCAGGCGCCCATCCGGATAGCGCACCGCAGACAGCCGGCGCGCTTCATCGTAGAGATAGCGAATCCGCGCACCGCCGGGCAGGGCGGCTGCAACCAAACGACCCTCCTGGTATTCGAAGCGCACCGCCCGCGCCTGGCGGTCGGTCAGCTGGACCAGACGCCCGTGGCTGTCGTAGGCAAGGCTGATCCGGTCCAGGTCAGGCGCCTCGATCCGGGTCATGCGGCCCCGCCCGTCAAACTCCACCCTGCGGCCCGATGGCCAGCGCCAGATCCAGCTGCGGCCCTCTTCTCCATAGCGCTCCTCGATTTCGCCGTCCTCGATATCGGGTGCAGCAAAGCGGAGGCCACGGGCCGGACCGTCGAGCTCGGCCACCGGCGAAAACAGGATCCTGCGACCGTCGCCCTGAAGCAGTTGCAGCCGTACCGAGCGCCATGAAGCCGCAGCCGGCTTCTGTGCTGCCAGGACCTGCCGGGCCAGACGCGTATCGAAACTGTGACGCCAACCCGGTCCGAGCGAGAGCGCAAACGCCTGCGCGCTGCTGTAGTGGCGCGCGAAGCTCATCACGAGCGGGTCGTCCGATAGGGCGGGTGACACCAGGTGAATCGGCTCGATGCGACCCGATGCATCGATCGCGCTCACCGCGTCGGGCGCGGGCAAGGACCAGTCGAGCGCACGCTGATGCTTGGTACCCGTGAGCACGTCGACGGGGTTGCCGGCGGCAAGCGAGGGCTCGGCCTGGGCGAGGCTGGCGGGCTCTCCTGCCTGACTGGAGCCGGCCTGAGCCGCGCAGACGGCTGGCGCCCCCCCTGTTGACCCGCTCGCCAGGCCAGCAATCAGCTCGGCAAAGCGATCGCGGGGGCCGAGGCTGCCGGCCGGGCTGGAGGCTGACCCGGAACCCATCAGACCAGGCAGGCCGCCGGTCGGTCGGCATTGCTGGGCAGCAAGTGCGGGCGCTGTGAGCGCGAGAAGGACAGCGCTCAGCAGGCGAAAAATGAGTGGGGCGATCGCGTAGCGGGTCAACATGCGCTACAACCTAAGGTCGAGGCCAATAGGCAGCAATCGACCGTTAGGACGAGTGTGGGCGATTCATGCGAAAGGGTTCACACTCCGCCACCGGATCGGCCGGCCCTCACACGTCCGGCAGCTCGATGAACCCTGGTTCCAGCGCTCAGCGACAGAAACTGTAGATCGCCTGCGTGGCGCGAAACGCAGCCCATCGGCGCACCGGACGGCCATCGGCGAGGAAGGCGCGCCGCTGGATCCGCAAGCCCAGCCGAACGAGGAAGTCCTCGAAATCGCGCACGGTGGCAAGGTGCAGGTTGGGCGTGTTGTACCACTGGTAGGGCATCTCGCGCGACACCGGCATGCGGCCGCGGGCCAGCGACCAAATATGAAACCAATGTCCGAAATTCGGAATCGATACGATCCCGGTGCGCGCCACCGCGCTCATCTCGGCGAGCACCTTCTCGGTCTGATGGGTGGCCTGAAGCGCCATGGAGAGCACCGCAACATCAAAAGCGGCCGCGCCGAACATGCCGAGCCCCGCTTCGATGTCCTGCTGGATCACCGAAACGCCTCGGCGCACGCAGGCAAGCACGCGGGTATCGTCGATCTCCACGCCATAGCCCGAACAGCCGCGGCGGGCCTGAAGGTGCGACAGCAGCGCGCCATCGCCACAACCCAGATCGAGCACACGGGAACCGGGCTCGATCCAGCCCGCAATGCAGGCCAGGTCGGGACGCAGCTCGGACGCGGCCTCAACGGGATGGCTGGACGAGCGGTCGGCAATGGACGCGAGCGACGGTGACAGATCGGTCATGGTCTCAATTCCCGAGCGCGGCGCACTCGGCCGCGATCCGATCGAAATAGGCGCTGATCAGCGCATGGTATTGGGGGTCTTCTAGGAGGAAGGCATCGTGGCCGTGCGGCGCATCGATCTCGGCATAGCTCACTCGCTTTCCGCCCGCAAGCAGGGCGCTTACGATCTCGCGACTGCGCTCGGGCGAGAATCGCCAGTCGGTCTTGAACGACGCCATCAGAAAGCTTGCTTGCGCAGGCGCGAGCGCTGCCGCCAGATCCCCCTCGTGATGACGCGCGGGATCGAAGTAGTCGAGTGCACGGGTGATCAGCAGGTAGGTATTGGCATCGAAGTAACGAGAGAACTTCTCACCCTGATGGCGCAGGTAAGACTCGATCTCGAACTCGATATCGAAGGTGAAGCGGTAGTCGCTGCGCGGGGCATCAGCGGCCTGCGCGCGGCGCAGCGCCCGGCCGAACTTCTCTGCCATCGAGTCATCAGAAAGGTAGGTGATGTGACCGATCATCCTCGCCACCTGCAAGCCGCGCAAGGGTACGCAGCCGTGCTCGTAGAAGCGGCCGCCGTGAAAATCCGGGTCGGTGAGGATCGCGCGTCGCGCAACCTCATTGAAGGCGATGTTCTGGGCGGAGAGTTTCGGCGCGGTCGCGATCGCCACGCAGTGGGCGAGGCGCTCGGGATAGAGATAACTCCAGGCAAGCGCCTGCATGCCGCCCAGACTCCCGCCCATCACCGCGGCAAATCGAGTGATGCCGAGCCGGTCGGCGAGGCGCGCCTGACTGTGCACCCAGTCCTCGACCGTGAGCACGGGAAAGTCCGGTCCCCATATGCGCCCGGTCTCGGGGTTGACCGACATCGGCCCGGTCGAACCGAAGCAGCTGCCCAGATTGTTGATGCAAACAACGAAAAATCGGTCGGTGTCGACCGGTTTGCCGGGCCCGATCATGTTGTCCCACCAGCCTCTTTCATGAGGAGGCTCGGCCGCACGGCCGGCCGCATGGTGCGACGCGTTGAGCGCGTGGCAGAGCAGCACGGCGTTGCTGCGCGCGGGATTGAGTTCGCCATAGGTCTCGTAGACGAGCTCGTAATGGCCGATGGCGGCGCCGCTCGCAAGCGCGAGCGCAGCCTCGAAATGTTCACGCCTGGCGTGGGTGACGGTGTCGATCATCGATTTCCAGACACAAAAAACCCGACCGGCTGCACGGGCGGGTCGGGTCGATGATGACGCGCCGCTTTAGCCGGATTTATTACGCGCCCGCAAGCTAGACATCAAATCGGCGCAGGAGAGAAGCCCAAACAAAACGTTTCGCGGCCTTTCGCGGCACTTCGCGGCCAAAACCGCGAGCGGCCTGAGCAACTCTTTTTCTAGTGTACCCCAGACGGACGGTTTGTCCATCGATCCGGGGCGCCCACAGGTCCCGCGGCCGCTCAAAGCCCACGCAGCCGATCGATCATTGCCAGAGACCTCACGGGATCATTGCACGCGATCACGCGGGTCACGCGGGGACTCAGCCGGGCCGCATCGGCGCGGAGGACCTCGCGCTTGACCCGCAACAGATTCGACGGCTGCATCGAAAACTCCGCGAGCCCCATCCCGAGCAACAATCGAGTGGCGGCTGGGTCACCTGCCATTTCGCCACAGAGGGAAATCGGTTTGCCCGCCTTGCGCGCCGCGCGCAGGGTCCCCGCAATCAGCTTGAGCACTGCGGGATGATAGGGGTCGTAAAGCGCCGCGACCTCATGATCGGCACGGTCGATCGCCAGCGTGTACTGCACCAGGTCGTTGGTCCCGATCGACAGAAAATCGAGCCGTCTGGCGAAGTGCCCGGCGCAGAGCGCGGCCGCGGGCACCTCGATCATCGCGCCCACGGCAATGGCCGGATCAAAGGGCACCCCTTCTTGAAGCAGCTGCTCGCGCGCCCGATCGATGAGCTCAAGACTCGCGGTGATTTCATGATCGTGCGCAATCATCGGGATCAGCAGGCGCACCGGGCCCAGCGCAGCCGCGCGCAGAATCGCACGGATCTGAGTGAGAAACAGGTCCGGCGCCGCAAGCGCGTAACGGATCGCGCGGCGCCCGAGCGCCGGGTTTGCCGCATGCAGCGCCGGCCCACCTTCCAGGACCTTGTCGGCACCGATATCGATGGTGCGAATCGTGACCGGCCGGCCGGCCATCTCGAGCACTACCTGGCGATAAGCCTCGAACTGTTCGTCCTCGCCAGGCGAGGTCGATCGGTTCATGAAGAGGAATTCCGAGCGGAACAGCCCCACGCCCTCGGCGCCCGCGGCCACCGCCTCGGCCGCCTCATCGGGTCGCTCGATA
>JBIKTA010000097.1:0-7656 GCA_044348315.1 Burkholderiaceae bacterium
ATCATCGTCGCGGTGAGGGTGTCGATCAGGAAACCAACCTCCAGCCGAACATCACCGATCTGGGCCCAGTGATAGAGCGGCCCGTTGAAGGTGTTGCCGGCGAGCACGTCCGACAAGGTCCAGAAGGACGCCGCGCAGGCGATCGCGACGCCCGCAATCGTCACCCAGTGGGTGGCGGTGCGCCCGATCAAACGGCCAAAAAGGCCCGCCACGATTGCCCCGACCAGCGGCGCAAATGCGGCGAGCAGGTAGGCGGTCTTGATGTCTGTCGCTTGCATGCTGGTCAACCCTTGAGACTGCCCAGATCCTCGACGTCGATGCTGCGCAGACTGCGAAAGAGCACCACGAGAATCGCCAGACCGATCGCCGACTCGGCGGCTGCAACGGTGAGGATGAAGAAGACGAAGATCTGGCCGGCCATGTCGTCCAGGTAGTTGGAGAAGGCGATGAAATTGAGATTGACCGCAAGCAGCATCAACTCGATCGCCATCAGCACGATGATCACGTTGCGGCGATTCATGAAAATACCGACGATGCTGATCGCAAAGAGGATCGCGCCGAGCGTCAGATGGTGGGCGAGCGTGAGCATGTTGGATCGTCCGGGGCTCAGGCGCCAGGGCCCGAAGGAGGGGTCGTGCCCGAGGCGGCATCGGGAGCCTGCCCATCCGCTCCATCGCGAGATTCGGCCGGCATCTTGACCACGCGCAGGCGATCCGAGGCGCGGGTGCGCACCGCAGCGTCTGGATCGTTGTAGCGGGAATCCTTGCGTCGGCGCAGCGTCAACGCGATGGCGGCGATGATCGCGACGAGCAGAATCACCGCCGCAATCTCGACGGGATAGATGTAATCCGAATAAAGAACCTCGCCCAGCTGCTGAGTGTTGCCGGGGGCGCCCGGCTCAAGCTCAACCGGCGGCAACGGCTTGGCGAGCCGGGCCCAAATGACCGCGCCCAGCTCGAGCACGACGATGATGCCAACGGTGAGCGCTACCGGAGCGTTGCGCCAGAAGCCCTCGCGCAGACGGTCGGTGTTGATGTCAAGCATCATCACAACGAAGAGGAAGAGCACCATGACCGCGCCGACGTAGACCAGCACCAGGGTGATCGCCAGAAACTCGGCACCCAACATCAGCCAGATGCAGGCCGCTGAACAGAAGGTCAGCACCAGGAACAAGGCGCTGTGAACGGGATTGCGAGCTGTGATCACGCGTAGCGCCGACCCCACGGTAATCGCCGCGAAGACGTAGAAGAGGACTGTCTGGACTTCCATAGTGCTTTGACGCTCGATCGAGGGGACGGCGACCGCCCTCAGCGATACTTGGCATCCGCCTCCCGGTTGGCCGCAATCTCCTGCTCGTAGCGATCACCGATCGCAAGCAGCATGGGCTTGGTGAAATAGAGGTCGCCACGCTTTTCGCCGTGGTACTCGTGAATATGGGTCTCGACAATGGAATCGACCGGGCAGCTTTCCTCGCAGAACCCGCAGAAGATGCACTTGGTCAGATCGATGTCGTAGCGAGTCGTGCGGCGTGTACCGTCGTCCCGGACGTCGGACTCGATCGTGATCGCGAGCGCCGGGCAGACGGCCTCACAGAGCTTGCAGGCGATGCAACGCTCCTCGCCATTTTCGTAGCGGCGCAAGGCGTGTAAACCACGGAAGCGAGGCGACATCGGCGTCTTTTCCTCGGGGTATTGCACCGTGATCTTGCGGGCAAAGAAGTACCGCCCGGTCAGCGCGAGACCCTTCAAGATCTCGATCAGCATGAAACTCGACAGAAAGGATTTCACCGCCTGCATCGCATCCGCCTCACTTCCAGATGTTCCAGGGGGTCTGCATCCAGACCGCAACCACGACCAGCCAGGTCAGGGTAACCGGGATGAAGATTTTCCAGCCCAGTCGCATGATGTGGTCGTAGCGATAACGGGGCAAGGACGCCCGCAGCCAGATGAAGAGTGACACCACGAAGAAGGTCTTGATGCCGAGCCAGATCCAGCCGGGAATCCAATTGAACGGCGCGAGGTCGATGGGCGACTGCCAGCCGCCCAGGAACAGGATGGACGCGACCGCCGAAAGCAGGATCATGTTGGCGTATTCAGCCAGAAAAAAGATCGCAAAGCCCATGCCCGAATACTCGACCATGTGACCCGCGACGATCTCGGACTCGCCCTCGACCACATCAAACGGGTGGCGGTTGGTCTCGGCAACCGATGAAACCACGTACACCACAAAAACCGGCAAGAGCGGCAGCCAGTTCCAGGACAGGAAGGTGAGACCCAGATCGGCAAAGAACCCCTCGCCCTGGCGCACCACGATCTCGGTCATGTTGAGGCTGCCCGACACCATCAGCACGACAACCAAAGCAAAACCGATCGCAAGCTCGTACGAAACCATCTGCGCCGAAGCGCGCATCGCGCCCAGGAAGGCGTACTTGGAATTGGACGCCCAGCCCGCGATGATCACGCCATAGACCTCCAACGAGGTGATTGCGAGCAGCAGCAGCAGGCCCGCATTGATATTGGCGAGCGCCTGCTCCGGCCCAAAAGGAATCACCACCCAGGCGGCCAGCGCAGGCATGATGGTCATGATGGGGCCGAGGATATAGAGCGCCTTGTTGGCGCGCGCCGGCATGATGACTTCCTTGAGCAAGAGCTTCAAGGCATCCGCGATCGGCTGGAGCAAACCCCAAGGGCCGACGCGATTCGGGCCGATGCGGATGTGCATCGCCCCGATCATCTTTCGCTCCCAAAGGGTGAGATAGGCCACGCACCCCATTAGCGGCAAAACAACTGCCAGGATCTTGACGAGGTTCCAGACGACGGGCCAGGCGCCGCCAAAAAAGCCCGCACCCCAGTCGGTCACACCCATCAGGAAGGCGTCCATCAGCGCTGCTCCCCGATCGAAAGCGCACCCGAGGCGGACGGCAAGCCCGCAGTGGACGAGTGCGCCGCCGCGACACGGACCACCCCGTCTGCCAAACGCTCATCGACCTCGAGGGCGAGTTCGACCGCGCCCGAAAAGCCATGATGGGACTGGGTGAGCCAAATCACTGATGAGGGCAGCAAGCCGGCGGCGGCGAGTGTGCTCGAGTTGATCCGGGCGGTCGGCGGCCGGGCATCTCGGGTCGCCTGCAGACTCGGCGCGCGCCGCACGATCGGATCGGTGAAGTAGATCGGCACATCGGCGAGCCGCTCGAGGCCGGCCGAAGTCGGCAGCTCCAACGCCGACAGCTCGCCCGCCACGCGGTTATCGAGCCGCCCGGACCAGCCTTCAGGCAGCGCAGCGGCACGAACGGCCTCGGCGCTATCGAAAGCCATGCCAGACACGCCCGTGAGATCGCCCAGGACGCGCAGCACCTTCCACGCGGGCCGGGACTCACCAGCCGCCCGAACGACCGCGGTGAAGCTTTGAAGACGGCCCTCTGCGTTGACAAAACTGCCGGCCGTCTCGGTGAAGGGCGCGATCGGCAACAGGCAGTCGGCCAGTTCCAGCAATTCGTCCGATCGATACGCCGTCAAGGCAATCACGGAATCGGCCGCGACCATCGCGGCGCGCGCGGCGACCGGCAGTCCATGATCAAGCGAGGGCTCGTTGTTCAGCAGCACATACAGCGCGCGCGGCGATTCGACCATCGCCCGAGCATCGAGCCCGGAGCCGCTGGGCACGGCACCCGCGAGCCAGGCCCCGACGCTGTTGGCCGCTTCGCCAAAGTGACCAACTGTTGCACCGCAGGCAAACGCGATGGCCTGGGCCAGGCGCAACAATCGACCCTGAGCGGGATGATGGCAGACGGCGAGACCGAGCAGAATCACCTTGCGTTCGCCCGAGGCAAGCTCGGCCGCAATCGATTGCGAGGCCGCCGAGGGCTCCACGCCCGTGAGCTCGGCGGGCACCGGGGCCTCGCCCGCACGCAGCAGCGCGACGAGGACCTCGGCCAGCGCCTGCTCCCACTTTGAAGGCGCGATCAGATTTCGCGCGGCTACGGGCATCAAGAGATCGTCATCGACCGCATGGATCACCGCCACGCGCCCGCCCCGCTTGACCGCCTGACGGATACGCGCCGCCATGAGGGGGTGGTCCTTGCGCAAGAATGAACCGACGATCAGCGCGCGATCGAGCCTGGCCAGATCCGCCACCGGCAGGCCCAGCCAGGGCACGCCGGGCCGATCGCGATCCGCCGATACATCCATGTGGCGCAAGCGGAAATCGACATTGTCGCTGCCCAAGCCGCGCATCAGTCGACCCAGCAGGTGGCTCTCCTCGACGGTGCTCTGGCCGGAGCCCAGCGCCCCAAGCATCGCCGCCCCTTTCTCGTCACGCACACGCGTCAAGGCATGCGCGGCATACTCGAGCGCTGTCGCCCAATCGACCGTCTGCCATTGGCCGTCCTGGCGAATCATCGGTGCCAGCAGCCGATCGGGTGAGTTGAGGCCTTCGTACGAGAAGCGATCCCGATCGGAGATCCAGCACTCGTTCACCGACTCATTTTCGAGCGGAACGACCCGCATCACGCGGTCAGACTTGACCTGGACCACAATGTTCGAACCCAGCGAGTCGTGCGCAGCGATCGACTTGCGACGCGCCAGCTCCCAGGTGCGGGCACTGTAGCGAAAGGGCTTGCTGGTGAGTGCGCCGACGGGGCACACATCGATCATGTTGCCGGAGAGCTCGGAATCGATCGAGCGGCCGACAAAACTCATGATCTCGGAATGCTCGCCCCGACCCGCCATGCCGAGTTCCATCACACCGGCGACCTCCTGCCCGAAGCGCACGCAGCGGGTACAGTGGATGCAGCGGCTCATCTCCTCTGCAGAAACGAGCGGGCCCATCGGCTTGTGAAACACCACTCGCTTTTCTTCGTGATAGCGCGAGCTCGACCCGCCATAACCCACCGCGAGATCTTGCAACTGGCACTCACCGCCCTGATCGCAGATCGGACAATCGAGCGGGTGGTTGATCAGCAGAAATTCCATCACGCCCTTCTGCGCTGCGATGGCACGCGCTGAGCGGGTCTGCACCTTCATGCCGGGCGCAACAGGCGTGGCGCAGGCCGGCAAGGGCTTGGGCGCTTTCTCGACATCGACCAGACACATCCGGCAGTTGGCCGCGATGGACAGCTTCTTGTGATAGCAGAAATGCGGGACGAACACACCGAGCTTTTCGGCTGCATGCATCACCATGCTGCCGGGTGCCACCTCGACCTTGCGGCCATCGATTTCAAGCTCGACCATGCTCGCTCGTCCTGCTCACAAATAGGTGGGAACCATGCACCGGCGATGCTCGACATGCCAGGCAAATTCGTCCCGATAGTGCTTGAGAAAGGCCCGTACCGGCATCGCGGCGGCATCGCCCAGCGCGCAAATCGTACGGCCCTGAATGTTGTCGGCAATCCGGTTGAGCTCATCGAGATCAGCCATTGTGCCCTGTCCATGCTCGATGCGATGAACCAGTCGCCAAAGCCAGCCAGTACCCTCACGACAGGGCGTGCACTGGCCGCACGACTCCTCGTAGTAGAAGTAAGACAGTCGCAAGAGCGACTTGACCGCACAGCGGGTCTCATCCATCACGATGACTGCACCTGAGCCCAGCATCGAGCCGGCCTTGGCGATCGAGTCGTAATCCATGTCGGTGGCCATCATGATCTCGGCAGGCAAGACCGGCATGGACGAGCCGCCTGGGATGACCATCTTGAGCTTGCGCCCACCGCGCATGCCACCTGCCAGCTCGAGCAGCGTGGCAAATGGTGTGCCCAGCGGGACCTCGTAATTGCCCGGACGCTCAACATCCCCTGACACCGAGAACACCTTGGTGCCGCCGTTATTGGGCTTGCCGACTTCGAGATACTGCGGCCCGCCGTTGCGGATGATCCAGGGGACTGCGGCAAAGGTCTCGGTATTGTTGATCGTCGTCGGCCGACCATAGAGCCCGAAGCTCGCGGGAAACGGCGGCTTGAAACGGGGCTGTCCCTTTTTGCCCTCGAGCGATTCGAGGAGCGCAGTCTCCTCGCCGCAGATGTAGGCGCCGTAGCCATGAAAAGCGTGCAACTGGAAGGAAAAACCAGACCCCAGAACGTTGTCACCGAGGTAGCCGGCCGCCCTCGCCTCTTCGAGTGCCGCCTCGAAGCGCTCGTACACCGAGAAAATCTCGCCGTGAATATAGTTGTATCCGACACCGATCCCCATCGCATACGCGGCAATCGCCATGCCCTCGATGACGATGTGGGGGTTGTAACGCAGGATGTCGCGGTCCTTGAAGGTACCCGGCTCGCCCTCGTCGGAGTTGCAGACCAGGTACTTGGGCCCAGCGTACTGCTTGGGCATGAAGCTCCATTTGAGCCCGGTCGGAAAGCCCGCACCGCCGCGACCGCGCAAGCCCGAGGCCTTGATCTCGGCGATCACCTGATCCGGGGTCAGACCCTCAGAAAGGATGCGCCGGAGCGCCTTGTAGCCGTCACGCGCCTCGTAATCGGCCAGATGCCAGCCATCAGGAGAAGACAGACCCGCCAGAATCTGCGGCTTGATATGCCGTCCGTGAAAGCAGGTTTCCTGCACACGGGCATCGATCAGAAGATCAGGCGCTCCCATCGCATTCAGTCCTGTGATTTGAGCTCGTCGATGAGGGCATCGAGGCGTTGATTGCTCATGAAACTGCACATCCGCTTGTTGTTGACGAGCAGGACCGGCGCATCCCCGCAGGCCCCCTGGCACTCGCTTTCCTTCAGCGTGAACAAGCCGTCGGGCGTGGTCTCGTTGTACTCGATGCCGAGCTTGCTCTTCAGGTACTCACCGGCCTTGGCCCCGTCGCGCAAGGCGCAGGGCAGGCAGGTACAGACCGCAAGCTTGAAGCGCCCCACCGGACGCGTGTCGTACATGTTGTAAAAGGTCGCGACCTCATGCACAGCGATCGGTGGCATGGACAGCCGCACTGCCACCGCCTCGATCACCTCAGGAGACACCCAGCCATTTTGATCCTGGGCAATGGCAAGCGCCGCCATCACTGCGGACTGGCGCTGATCAGCGGGATATTTTGCAACCTCACGCGCAACCCTCGCCTCGGATTCGGACGAGAACACGAAGGCCTGCTGTTCGGGGCGTGCACTCATCGATCGATCTCCCCGAAAACGATGTCCTGTGTACCGATCAGCGTCACGACATCGGCAATCATGTGGCCCCGGGCCATCTCGTCAAGCGCCTGCAGATGCACGAATCCCGGCGCTCGGATCTTGAGCCGATAGGGCTTGTTGGCGCCATCAGAAACCAGATAGATACCGAACTCGCCCTTGGGATGCTCGACCGCCGCATAGGCCTCACCTTCGGGCACGTGAAAGCCTTCGGTGAAGAGCTTGAAGTGGTGGATGAGCTCTTCCATGTTGGACTTCATGTCAACACGGGAGGGCGGCGCCACCTTGTGGCTGTCGGTCATGACCGGGCCCGGATGGGCGCGCAACCAGTGGATGCACTGCTCGATGATGCGGTTGCTCTGCCGCATCTCCTCCACCCGCACCAGGTAGCGGTCGTAGCTGTCGCCATTTCGGCCGACCGGGATATCGAAATCGAGCCGATCGTAGACTTCGTAGGGCTGCTTCTTGCGAAGATCCCACTCGACCCCTGACCCCCTCAACATCGGCCCGGTAAAGCCCAAGGCCTTGGCTCGATCAGG
>JBIKTA010000098.1:0-7630 GCA_044348315.1 Burkholderiaceae bacterium
CCAAAATTCGAGAGGCGTCTCGTCGACGTCAGGCTTGCGCCCGTTCAGCCGGGGGGAAATGCCGGCATTGCAGACGGCAACGTCGAGCCGCCCAAAACGCTGGTCAATTGCCTCGAACATCCGCAATACGTCGTCTTCGTTCGCGACATCACCGGCGCAGAGCAAAACGTCTGCGGCGTGGGCGCTGCAAGCCTTGGCTGCCTCCTCGAGTGCATCGGGTCGTCGACCGTTGAGTACGATAGCGTGACCTCGATCGGCGAATCGGCGTGCGATCGCAAGACCAATACCCTGAGTCGATCCGGTTACCAGGCAGACTTTCATCAATGTCCCTTCAGGCGGCAGCGACTGACTAAAAACTCGAGCCCTCGATCCCGCTGCGGGACTTGACCAGCCGAACGGGCGTGTAGGTCAGGGCGACGGTGCCGTCATGTTTGACGACCTGGTTGCGGGTACGCACGATTCCCGTTCCGGGTCGACTCTTGCTCGGGCGGGCCTCGAGTACTTCGACCTCGGCGTGGATCGTATCGCCGACAAAAACCGGATTCTCGATCTTGACCTCCATGCCGAGGAAGGCGAGTCCCGTGCCCTGCATGACCGACTGGGTGAGGATGCCTTCGATCAGCGCATACGCCATCATGCCCGGCACCAGGCGCCCCTTGACCGCCGAGCCCGATTTCAGGAACTCGGTATTGGTGAATAGCACCTCAAGCAGACCTGTCGCATTGATGTAGTTGACGAGATCCGGTTCGGTGATGGTTCGGCTGACCGAACGAAATTTTCTGCCGGGGGTGAGGTCTTCAAGAAAGAAGCCCAGACCAACGATTTCCATGGGTTGCTTCCAGGCGCGCTGCGCCGCGTTTGAATTGAAGGGGCGAGATGAAGTCGATGCGCTCAACGCCTATCGGCTGACTGAGCGATCGCTCAGTCAATTCTCGGTGCTCACTGTCATTCATGTCAAGAAACTGAACGGGCGTTCGCCTGCGGCGCGTGCGCGTTGACAGCGCCCGTTCAAATTGAAAGAATCGCCTCGCAATCTTTCCTTCTACCTATCCAGGCGGATCCAGCATGAACACCACCACCGATGCCTTTCGCGCCAGCGGAATCGACCCCGACAACTATCAGGCCACCCACTTCAAGTGGGAAGTGGACGGGAAGGTGGCTACGATCACCCTCAACCGCCCCGAGCGCAAGAACCCCTTGACGTTTCAATCCTATGCCGAGCTGCGCGATCTGTTTCGCGCGCTCACCTACTCCAAAAAGATCAAGTCGGTGGTGGTGACGGGCGCCGGGGGCAACTTCTGTTCGGGCGGTGATGTTCACGAGATCATTGGTCCGCTGGTTGAACTCCAGCGCGCGGGAGACATGGCTGGGCTGCTCGCATTCACCCGCATGACGGGCGATCTGGTCAAGGCGATGCGAGCAGCGCCTCAGCCGATCATTGCCGCGGTCGAAGGGATCTGCGCCGGTGCCGGCGCAATCATTGCCATGGCCTCAGATCTGCGCTTCGGTACGGCCGCGAGCAAGGTTGCGTTTTTATTTGTCCGGGTCGGGTTGGCAGGCGCGGATATGGGTGCCTGCAACATCCTGCCACGCCTCATCGGCGCAGGCCGGGCGGCCGAGCTGCTTTACACCGGGCGCGTGATGGACGGCGCCGAGGCGGAGCGCTGGGGCTTCTACAACCGCATTTGCACGTCTGAGGAATTGCTGGCGAGTGCCCGGCAGATGGCGGGCTCGCTCGCCGATGGTCCGACCTTTGCGCACGCCATGACCAAGCGTTGCATTCACGACGAGTGGAGCATGGGGATCGATGATGCGATCGAGGCTGAGGCCCAGGCCCAGGCCATTTGCATGCAGACGCAGGACTACGAGCGTGCCTACCTCGCGTTCGTGGCGAAGCAAAAGCCTCAGTTCCAGGGTGATTGAGCGCGCTCGCGGGCTTCGATTGATGTCAGGATCGTGACGGCAATGGATCTGAACGACTATTCAACGGTGCACGTTGAGCGGGAGGGGGACGTGGCGGTCCTTGTACTCCACAACCCTCCGGTCAACGGCATGTCGCTGGGCCTGCGCCAGGCCTTGGCGACTGCGCTGCTTGAGGCGCAGGCGGAGCCGTCGGTCATTGGGGTCGTTGTGATCGGCTCGGGTGGGGTCTTCTGCGGCGGTGCCGATCTCAAGCAGCTCGGTACGCCCGCGTATTGGACCTATCCCAGGACGATTGAACTGGCTGCGCTGATCGACGGCATGAGTAAGCCTGTCGTGGCGGCAATCGGTCGGATGGCGCTTGGTGGTGGGCTGGAGCTTGCGCTCGGTTGCCACCACCGCATCGCCGCAGCAGGCGCCCGCCTGGCGCTGCCGGAAATCAAACTCGCGCTGATCCCGGGCGGCGGTGCGACGCTGCGCCTGCCCGGCTTGATCGGCCTCGAACGGGCGCTGGTCATGATGCTCGGCGGGGAGGCGCTCACGGCAGAGCAGGCGCTGGAATGGGGCCTCGCCGATGCGGTCTGTGAGCCGGCTGACCTGCGGCTCAGCGCAGTTGCTCGGGCACGGGCCTTGGCCGCTTCTGGCGTGCCGCTCAGGCGTGCCAAAGATCTTGCCGTTGACCTCAATTCGGCAGTTCCGCTTCTTGCAGGCGCAAAAGCTCGGGCGTCCGCCAGCCCCGGCCGCGAAAGTGCGATGCTTGCCATCATCGACTGCCTCGAGGGGGCATTTTTTGTATCGCACGATGAGGGTTTCAAACGCGCGGGAGATTGGACGGCTCAGCGGATTCGGTCTTCTGAATCACGGGCCTTGCGGCACCTCTTTTTCGCTGAACGCGAAGCGTTGCGATGGGTCGATCAAGATCGGTCGGTCGATCCGCCTCGCTCGGTCTGGTTGAATGCCGTTACGGGCTCATCGGCTGCGAACGTAACCGACGCGGTCGCATTCATCGCCGAGGCTCTGACCCGTTCTGCCTATGTGGTTGCGCATTCAGGGCATGCCTCCGGACCATCTCCAGTCGGCCTCCATCTGGCGATCGACTGGCTCCTGAAGGACGGGCCCGGTCACGATGACGCGAGTGCGGTCCATGAGCGCCTCGAGGCCTTGTGTGCCGACGAGGGCTCCGCGGGGACACCCTTGATTGTCATGGCCGATCCTGCGCGGGTGATCGATCCCGATGGTCTGTGCGCGGGCCGTCCCGTCGTGATCATTCGATTGCCCCAGGGAAAAGTGGTCGAGATGACGGCAGTGGGGCCGGGCGGAGCCGCTTATGGCGCCTGGCTCGGCCGGGTCCTCCGAAAGGCTGGCTATCTGCCAATCGCCGTGCGCGGGGCCGGGGCCTCGGTCGCGTCCGCGCTGCGCCAACGGGAGATGACCCCTGTTGACCAGGGAAGGGTCGAGCGGCCGGGCGATATCGACCTGATCGCGGTCCACGGCTGTGGCTTCCCCGATTTTCGCGGCGGCCCGCTCTATCAGGTCAGCGAGGCCGTCATGCCCCCGTCCACCTGAAGCGATGCACCTGTGATGAAGCCGGCCTGCGCGGATGCAAAAAAGACCACCGTTGCGGCCAGCTCATCGGGCGTTCCAAGACGCTTCATCGGCACCGACTTGGCGCGTTCGGCCGGGTCGTAGCTTGAAACAAAGCTTTCAGTCGCGATCGATGCCGGGCAGACCGAATTGACGGTGACGCCGGACGGCGCGATCTCGTTGGCAAGGTGCTTGAGGTAGGCAGCGAGTCCCGCGCGGTAAACGGTGGACAGGCCGTGCCTGAGCATGGGCTGCTTGACGGTCGCCGAAGTGATCGCGACGATCCGGCCGTGTTTGCGCTGGACCATCCGGGGTGCAATCGCCGAAACGATATTGACTGCTCCACGCAGCTGGGTGTCGTGGGCCATTTGCCAGCGGTTCTCATCGTCTTCATCGAGCACTTCCCTCATTTTTGCGGGCGGTCGACCGACGTTCAGAACCAGAATGCCAGGCTCGATGTGCCCGTCGTCGAGATGAGCAAGTAGCCGGGCCACATCCTCACGACGGCACATGTCACCGGCCACTGCATGGATCTGCACCGGATATTCGGATCTGAGTCTGGCCGCGCATTCGGCCAATGGCTCGGCCGATCGCGCAAACAGAATCAGGTTGGCGCCTTCTGCTGCGAGGGCTCGAGCGCAGGCCAGCCCAATTCCTCGACTGGCGCCGGTAACCACTGCGTATTGACCTGCCAGACCGTAATCCACTTTGTCTCTCCTGAAAAAAAACGGCCGACGACTCCAAACTGAATGTACATTCGGTCAGAAGCCGGCCTGCGCGGTGGACGACTCGACAAAGCTTGTATACCATGAGTCGCACAATAATCAGATTCATGCAGGACCGGCTCAGAGCGCTCGCTCGCCCTGACAGCCGGTTGGGGGAGGCAATTAAGAATGCAAGGACAGGCGCTGCTTCTGAGGCTCGAGCGTGCTGCGGTCATGGGGAGCGTCATATTGCTCCTGGCCATCATGACCATCGTCTGCGTCGATGTGGCGATGCGCTATCTATTTCGCGCGCCGCTTACCTGGGTGCACGACTTTGTCTCGATGTATGCGATGACGGGCTTGTTCTTTCTTGGGCTCGCGTCGTCCTACCGCAAGCGGGCCCACATCGGAGTCGACGTTCTGGTGTTGCGATTGAGTCCCCTCTGGCAGCAGCGCGCGGCCAGGTTGGGCCATCTGGTCGGCCTCTTGATCTTCATGCCCATCGTCTTCCTGGGTGCAGAGCGGGCGTGGGTCAGCTTTGTCAATCGCGAGGTCGTGGACGGCCTGATCCCATGGCCGACCTGGCTGGGCAATATTCTGGTGCCGATCGGCGCCGGAGTGTTGTGTCTGACGCTTGCCAGCGCCTTGCTGCAGGGGGGCCACGCCTTGAGTGAGGGTGAGTCGGATCCGAGCGAGTCACAAGTGCGCGACGGGGGGAGCCGATGACCTGGATTGGCCTCGCACTCCTGTTTCTTCTGCTCCTGACGGGTATTCCAGTTGCCTTTGCGCTCGGTCTGTCCGGAGTGGTCGGGCTCTATCTGGTTGCGGGGCTTGACGGCTTGCTGGGCGTCTTGCAATCGACGCCGATTTCAGCTGTCGCATCCTACGAGTTGATCACCATTCCGATGTTCCTGTTCATGGCGCAACTTGTCATGGTGTCGGGCGTCGGCGACGATCTCTTCCGGGCAGCGGCGGCATGGGTGGGGCGCTTTCCGGGTGGGCTGGGTGTTGCGACTGCGCTGGCCGGCGCGGGTTTTGGCGCGATCTGTGGAACGAGTACTGCGGCGGCCGCAACCCTGTCCACCACCAGCTTGCCCGCGATGATCCGTCATGGCTACGAGCCACAACTTGCGGCGGGAGTCGTCGCAATTTCAGGCACGCTTGCGATGCTCATCCCGCCCAGCGTGATTCTGATCATTTACGGTTTGCTGGCCGACGTCAATGTCGGCGCCTTGCTGATCGGCGGGGTGATACCCGGGCTCATCGTCACGATCGCAATCGCCCTCACCGTCGTGCTGCTCGCCGTTCGCCATCCCGAGCGCGCGCCGCGTGGGCCGCGCATTCCCCGAGGCGAGAAGATTGCCCTGTTACGAGTCGTGGGGCCCGTGATCGTGTTGATGATGATGGTGACCGGGGTGATTTACACCGGTGTCGCGACGCCGACCGAGGCCAGCGCCGTGGGCGCGGCGGGCGCTTGCGCGATTGCGCTCTGGCGCAGGCGCCTGGATCGGGCTTCGCTCATGAGAGCGGCCCGCGAGGCCGTGCATGCGACCTGCATGATTGCGGCCATCGTCATGTGCGCGAGCATTTTCGGGTTTTATTTCACGCTGACCGGGCTTACACAGGATGTTGTCACGTGGGTGGCGAACCTCGAGGTCTCTCGCTGGGTGGTGATGACGCTGCTCCTTGGCTTATACATCGTCCTGGGTTGCTTTCTCGATCAGATCGCGATTCTCGTGCTGACCATTCCGGTCGTGACGCCGGTGGTGGCCGCGCTCGGCTTTGATCCGGTCTGGTTCGGTGTGATGGTTGTGCTGACGGCTGAGGTCGGGATGATCACGCCACCACTTGGTCTGAACTGCTTTGTCGTGGCGCGCGCTGCGGGCCGTCCTGTGGGCGAGGTCTTCGCGGGCGTGTTCCCCCACTTCTGGGCGCACCTGCTGGTGATTGGCCTGTTGATGGCGTTTCCGGCGCTCATCACCTGGCTGCCTTCGCGAATGAGTTGATTCATGCCCGCCGGGGGCGTGCCCGGTTCGATTGGCTGGACAAGAGAGGAGATCGAAATGAGAGCATCCGTAGTGAGTTCGACGGTGGCGGGTCTGTTGAGCCTCGCGACGACAGGTGCCGCGCAGGCGCTCGAATTGAAGCTTGCCGACACGATGCCCGCAGGCCATACGATTCATCAGGCGGTGACCGCCTTGTTAATGAAAGAGGTCGAGCAGGCCAGCCAGGGGAAGGTGACCCTCAAGCACTTCCCCGGTGGGCAGCTTGGCAAGGGGACGGACACCTTGCGACTGGTGCAAAGCGGTCTTCAGGATATCGGCATGATCTCCCCCGCACTGGTCTCGGACAAGATGCCGCTCACGGCCGTGTCGGAGTTGCCGGGGCTCTGGACGCGCGCCTGCCAGGCCGCGCTTGCGCTCTGGACGCTGTCGCGTGATGGGGCGATCCTTCACGAGCGGGAGTTCAAGCCCAATGGCATTCGCGCGCTCGCATTTTTCCCTTTGCCGGGTTATCAGTTGATGGTGTCCTCCGGGCGTCAGGTGTCATCCCTGAAGGACGTCGAGGGCCTCAAGATTCGTGCGGCGGGCGGCGCGCTCGAGCGCATTGTTCGCTCGCTCAATGGCGCGCCGGTTCGGATGTCAGCGCCCGAAATGTATGAGGCGATGAGCCGTGGCACGATCGACGGTGCGCTGTTTTCGTATCAGGCGGCCACGTCCTACAAGCTCGACAAGCTCATCAAGGTGAGCACTCAGGGTCAGAATTTCGGGACGATCGTCAATGGCTACTTCATCAGCGACAAGAAGTGGAATGGGCTTCCCGAACCGACCCGCAAAATGATTGCGGCTGCGGGCGAGAAGGCCACCAAGGACGGTTGTCGCGGGCTCGACGACGCCGAGGAAAAGGCGAAGGCTCAGTTGCAGGCGGCGGGCACTCGCTACATTTCTCTATCGGCAACCGAGCAGCAATTGGTCGACCGTAGCAGTGATGAGGTCAGGCAGGCCTGGGTGTCGGCCCTTGAGGGCCGTGGCGTGCCGGCTGCGCAGGTACTCAAGGCGTTCACGGACGCCGTTCGGTAACGGCTGCCCCGAATCGGGATGGAGCGCTTGCAGGTTGGCCAGCACGACCTCCTTGCTCCTTCCCGAATGAACGATCGCTCATTTGGCTTGTCGAGAGCCTTGCTAGATGCTAGCCTTTTGCGGCTTTTTGGCGTCGGCATCGAGCCACGCCGCATCACCGCGTTAACCAGGATGACAACAGAAAAAACCATCGATTCGGCAGCCTCCGCGGCTGAGCCTCACCCCTTGGACGGGTTACCTCCGCTGCCCGGTTTTTTGAACTGGCCCGACCGGCTTCTGGCACGGATCGAGGACGGCGCCTTGTCGATTGCCGCAGTAGCGCTCACGATCACGATGTTTGTC
>JBIKTA010000099.1:0-7556 GCA_044348315.1 Burkholderiaceae bacterium
CCACTCCCGGGCCGCAGGGTTGATCGTGGTTCCTTCCCGGGAGAGCGACTCGCCCGCCTTGTCGGTCAGTTGCGGATAGCCGCCGAGCGCCGCACCATTCTTGGCGAGATACTCGGGGTCCTTGACCATCTTGCGAACCGCCTCGCGGTAAGCCTCGACGATCGGCTTGGGCGTGCCCTTGGGCAGCACCAGCAGCTTTTGCGCCGGGAAGCCCGCGATCAGGAAGGCCTTGAACGCCTCCCACTCGGGCCCGGAGGGCTTCTTGCCGGTCACGATCTCGATCGCTTCGGCCACATGGGGCAGTTCCGGGAAAGCCGGATCACGGATGAGATTGCCGTTGTCGTCGGTCACCCCCCAGCTGAAAAGGGGCACCGCCTTGCCTTCCTTGACAAGCGGCACGCCGCTCTTGAGATAGGCCGAGGAGGTCTGGTAGTCGATCGTCGCTTCGCCTCGCTCGAAGGCGAGACGCCCTTCGCCCCGACTCTTCATGCCAAACACGTGCTGCACATCGAGCCCCAGCATGCGAAAACCCAGCATCGGCACGAGGTCGAGCGAGGTCGCACCCTGACTCGCGTAGATCAGCTTCTGGCCCTTGAGCTTGGGCAGGTCCTTGACCGATTTCACGCCGAACTTCGAACTGATGTAGGCCACGCCACCGGTGGGTGAAGCGAGCACCATCTCCCAATCCTTGTACTCAAACTTGACCCGGGGGTCGCCGAGCAGGTAGGGAAATTGGGTGGAACCGGAGGTACCCAGCAAGGTCAGGCCGTCGGGACGGGCCGACGCTGCGAACTGGTTGGTACCTGTGATCGAGCCACCGCCGGGGACGTTCTTGACCACGACATTGGGGTTGCCGGGCAGGTAGCGCGAAAAGAAGGGCGCATTGAAGCGCATCCAGACGTCGGAGCCGCCCCCCACGCCAAAAGGAATGACAACCTCGACCGTCTTGCCTGCAAAGTTGACCGCCTGAGCGTGTGCGCCGAGCGGAACACCTACCGCTGCAGTCACGAAAATGGCCGAAAGCGCTTGCGCTGCACCGCCTAAAACGGCGCGTCTGGATTGGATCGTCATCGCATCTCCTTTGTTAACGAATGTATTGTTCGAAAGATCAAACGTTCTTCTACCACAAGCCGGGATCGAAGAGCACCCGTCATCGAGGGGCAAACAACCAGGGCCGGGACGCTCTGAATTTCGTCTCAAACGCCGTGATCTCGGATTCATATTGCAGGGTCAGCCCGATTTCGTCGAGCCCCAGCAAAAGGCGTTTCTTGCGCGCATCCTCGATGTCGAACTCGTGCGTGCCGCCCTCGCAGTCGGTAAACCGCTGCGCGGCCAGATCGATCTGCATGCGCGCGCCAGGATGCCGTTGCAACATCGCGCGCAGCGCGTCACAGAGCGTTTCGCTCTGCCGAATCAGCAGCAGGCCGTGATTGATCGCATTCTGATAGAAGATGTCGCCAAAGCTCGGGGCCATCACGCAGCGGATGCCGTAATCGACCAGACACCAGACCGCGTGCTCACGACTCGACCCACAGCCGAAATTGCGGTCGGTGACCAGTACGCCCACGCCCTGTGAAGACGGCTGATTCAGGATGAAATCGTCGATCACCTGCCCCTGGGGATCCCAGCGCTGATCATGAAACAGGTATTGACCAAACCCATCGGCGCGCGACTTGCGCAGAAACCGGGCCGGGGCAATCTGGTCGGTATCGATGTTGGGGATACCGAGCGGCACAGCGACCGCATCGAGAGTGGTAAAGGGCTGCATGGGGCTCAAGCCTCCTCGAGCAAGGGGCGAATGTCAACGATGCGGCCGGCGAGCGCGGCGGCTGCGGCCATGGCGGGGCTCATCAGATGGGTGCGGCTGTCACGCCCCTGACGCCCGCGAAAATTGCGGTTGGTGGTCGAGGCGCTGCGCAGGCCAGGGCCGAGCACATCACCATTCATGCCCACGCACATCGAGCAACCCGACTCGCGCCATTCGAAGCCCGCCTCGATGAAGACGCGGTGCAGGCCCTCGGCCTCGGCGGCGAGTTTGACCAGCGTGGAGCCCGGAGAAATCATCGCCGGCACCACCACCTTGCCGCGGCGCGCGATGGCAGCGGCCGCCCGCAGATCCTCGATACGACCATTCGTGCACGAACCGATGAAGACATAGTCGATCGGCGTATCGGTGAGCGCCTGACCGGGCTGAAGTCCCATGTACTCGAGGGTCGACTCGACAGCCTCGCGGCGACCACTGTCGGCAATCGTCGCGGGATCGGGCACATGACCGGTGACCGGGAGGGCCTCCTCGGGGCTGTTGCCCCAGGTCACCATCGGGGCGAGCGTGGCGGCATCGAAGTGCTCTTCGCGGTCGAACACCGCACCCTCGTCACTGGGCAGCGTCTTCCAGTGCGCGAGCGCCTGATCCCACATCTCACCCTTGGGCGCGTAGGGCCGGCCCTGGAGATAGGCGTAGGTGGTCTCGTCGGGCGCAACCAGGCCCGCCCGCGCCCCCGCCTCGATCGACATGTTGCAAAGCGTGAGCCGCTGCTCCATCGTCATGGCCCGCACCGCCGAGCCCGCATACTCGATCACGTGACCCGTGGCGCCATTGGCGCCGATCCGGGCGATCACCGCCAGGATCACGTCTTTGGAGGTCACGCCAGCGGGCAATCGCCCGTCGATCGTGATGCGCAGCGTCCGGGGTCGACGCTGCCAGATGCTCTGTGTCGCAAGCACATGGCAGACGTCCGAGGCGCCGATGCCAAAGGCAAGCGCCCCCAGTGCGCCATGGGTCGAGGTGTGGCTGTCGCCACAGACGATCAGCAACCCGGGCTGGGTGAGGCCCTGCTCGGGCCCCACCACGTGGATGATGCCCTGGCGTGTGTCATCGAGCCCGAAGACGGTGAAACCGTGCTTGGCGGCATTGGCGTCGAGCGCGCGCACCACCCGGATCTGGTCGGGATCGGTGATTTGCGCCAGATCGTGGCTCAACGTCGACACGCCGTGGTCGGGCGTGGCAAACATCTGATCGGGCCGCCGCAGCTTGAGTCCCCGCGCCTCAAGAAAGGTGAAGGCATGCCAGGACCCATCGTGAGCCAGGTGCCGCGACACGTGCAGCAACGAACGTCCATCGGCATCCTCGCAGATGAGATGGGCATTCCAGATTTTTTCGAACATGGTCTGAGGTCGACTCATGAAACGGTCTCCAGATCAGCAATTCAGAAACGAAGGTACGGATTGGGAACGCCCGCGGCGGCGCGCAAGGACACGCCAGAACACGCGAACTGCGCCCAAGCGCGCGAAGGATAATCCGAAATCCGGCACTTGGGCAGGGCACAGGGGCGGTCGCGGATGCTACCAGCGTCAGGCATCAGGCATCGTGGCATGATTCGAAAATCAAGCACAACCATCACAAACATGGAGACCATGATGTCCGCATTCCGTTCGGCCCCTGCCCGCGTCACCGGCCTGACGCTTTCCGTTCTGACCGCAAGCGTCCTTGCGGCCGGCGCCGCGAGCGCCCAGAGCTGGCCCCAGCGCCCCGTCAAGATCGTCGTCACCTTCCCGACCGGTGGCGCCCCGGACATCCTGGCCAGGATCCTCAGTGAGCGGGCGCAACTCGGCCAGCCGATGGTCGTGGACAACAAGCCCGGCGCAGGCGGCAACATCGGCGCTGACATCGTCGCCAAATCCGCACCCGACGGATACTCGATCGTCATGGGCACGGTCGGCACCCACTCGATCAACGGCGCGATCTACGCAAAGATGCCCTACGACATGGTGCGCGATTTTGCCCCCGTCGCCCTGGTCGCATCGACTCCCAACCTGCTCGTTGTCAATAACAACCTTCCGGTCAAGACGATCAATGAGCTGATCGCTTACATGAAGGCCAATCCGAACAAGCTGTCCTTCGGCTCGCCGGGGGTCGGCACCTCAGTGCACGTCGCGGGCGAGCTATTCAAGACGATGACCGGCACCTCGATGACCCACGTGCCTTACAAGGGCCGCCAGTTTGCAATCCCCGATCTGGTCGGGGGCAGCATACAGCTGATGTTCGACAACATGCCGTCGGCTCTGCCCATGGCAAGCGAAGGCAAGATCCGCCCGATCGCGGTCACCTCAGCCAAGCGCTCGCCGGCCGCGCCCGACATCCCGACGGTGGCCGAGAGCGTGCCGGGCTTCGAGGCGACGTCCTGGTTCGCGGTGTTTGCCCCGGCCGCCACGCCCAAGGCCGTTGTCGATCGGATCAACAGCGAGATCAAACGGGTCTACAACCTGCCCGATATCAAGGAGCGGCTGGCAAAGCTGGGCCTCGACCCGATCCTCTCGTCGCCGGAAGAGCTTGCGCGCTATCAGGCTGCCGAGATCGACAAGTGGGCCAAGGTGGTCAAGGCCTCGGGCGCACAACCGCTGTAAGGGCAGAAAGAGACAAGCCGAAGGCGCACGCCCTGAACAGGGCCGCGCCGGAGGGAAGCCGCTGGCGAATTACGGCGAAGCCGCCGGCCCGATGTAAATCCAGGGCCGGCGCGCCCGGTCCCGCTCTCGGAACGCATCGATTTCGGCCTGCCGGGACTTCGTCAGATCGATTTCATCGACGCCTGCGAGCAGCATCTGCCTGAGTGTTTCCGGTACCTCGAAGCCGAAGTTGCGGCCATCCGCGAGCGTCACCCTGCAAGCCTCCAGACTCACCGTGATCGGCGCCTGGCCCGCGCTCGCCTCGACGATCTCGACGATGGCGCGAACCTGACCGATCGGCATCGAAACCGGGACAATCCCGTTTCTGAAGCAATTATTGAAGAAGATGCCGCCAAAAGACGGCGCGATCACCGCACGAAAGCCGAATTCACGCAAAGCCTTGGGCGCGCGCTCACGCGAGGATCCACAGCCGAAGTTGCGGTCCGCCAGCAGGATCTGGGCGCTGTCGTAGGGCGGGCGATTGAGGATGAAGGCAGGATCCGGACTCCCATCGGCCAGAAACCGCCAGTTGGCAAACAGATGCGCCCCATAGCCTTTTGCATCGGTGCCGCCCAGATAACGCGCCGGAATGATCTGGTCGGTATCGATGTTGATCTGCATGAGCGGCGCTGCCCGGCCCGTCACTGCTACGAACTGTTCCATCTTCAGGCCCCCCCTGCGGGCGCTTCGGTGATGCAACCGGCAATTGCAGACGCGGCGACCGTCACCGGACTCGCCAAATGGGTGCGGGTGCCCGGCCCCTGCCTGCCCTTGAAATTGCGATTGGTCGTGCTGATGGTGCGCAGCCCCTTGAATCGGTCATCACCGATGTGGCCGCAGAAACCGCAAGCCGACTCATGCCATTCGAAGCCCGCGTCGATGAAGATCTGGTGCAGTCCCTCGGCCTCGGCCGCGCGCTTGACCGGCGTCGAGCCCGGCACGCAAACCGCCTGCAAGCCTTCGCGTACCCGACGCCCTTTGAGGATCGCGGCCGCTGCGCGCAGATCGGACAGACGCGCGTTGGTACACGAACCGATGTAGGCGACATCGATCGGCAGGCCGGTGAGTGGCATGCCGGGTGAGAGCTGCATGTACTCGAGGGCGCGCTCGGCCTCGAGACGCGACTCCGCGTCAGGCTGGATCGAGGGGTCCGGCACCACGCCATCGATCGCGATCACCTGCTCGGGGCTGGTGCCCCAGGTGATCTGGGGCCGCAACTGCGCGCAGTCAATGCTGACCTCGTGGTCGTAGCGGGCGCCGGGGTCACCTGCGAGCGACAGCCAATACGCGGCGGCCGCATCCCAGTCGGCGCCACGGGGCGCGTGAGAGCGTCCATGCAGGTAGTCGAGTGTCGTCGCGTCCGGCGCGACGAATCCGTATTTCGCCTGAAACTCGATCGCCATGTTGCAGAGCGTCGCACGACCCTCGATCGAGAGCGAGCGGACCGCTTCGCCCGCGAACTCGGCGGCGTAGCCGATTCCGCCTGCGGCGCCAATGCGCCCGATCAGCGCCAGGATCATGTCCTTGGCATGGACACCGGCCGGCAGCCGCCCCTGAAAAGCCACCCTCATCGTGCGCGGACGCGACTGGACCAGGGTTTGCGTGGCGAGCACATGCTCGGCCTCGGAGGCACCGATCCCCCAGGCGAGCGCCCCGATCGCGCCCACCGTCGACGTGTGGCTGTCGCAGCAAACGTAGGTGGAACCGGGCAGCGCAATCGCCTCCTCGAGTGCCACGACATGCGCGATGCCCTGCCTCGGATCGTCGTAATCGATGAAGTGAAAGCCCCAGCGGCGGGAGGCCTCGCGGGTGCCGCCGATCATGGCCGGCCCGCTGACCGACACCGAATCGAGCGGCCCGCGTCCGGGGCGGGTCGAAATGAGGTGCTCGATGATCGTGAAGACCTGGGCACGGCTATCTGGGGCCCGGCCCGCTTCGGCGAGCGCGCGCACCGCCTGGCTACCGCTCAACTCGTGCAGGACCAGCCGGTCGATCTGCAGGAGCGCCGTGTCGCCCGCCAGCGGCGTGATCACGTGATCGCGCCAGATCTTTTCGAAAGCCGTCAGCGGCTGGGTGAGAGACATGTGCACCGACCTCCTGTCGTCATCGCACTGAATGCGTTCGGGCCTCTTGAGGCAAGCAATCGCCCGCAGGGGCGGCTGCGGCCGGCCGACGCTCGCCGAGCGCCGCCACCGCAGACCGGCCAGCACTCACTGGGGCCGGCCACCATAGCGGTTCGCCAAGTCGCGGTAGAAATCACCGTCGAGCATCTGCTGGCGTTCGCGAAACATCATCACCTTGTCTTCGGCGCCGGCGATCGTGCCGTGATCGTGGAGATGTTGCAGCACGTTCTGCATGCCGAGCAGCGCCGCCTGCAGGGCGGCATTGGCGTAGGCGATCAGCCCGTATCCCATGCGGCCGAGTTCCTCGCGCGACGGCACCGGCGTCTTGCCGCCGATCACCATGTTGCACAGATGCAGGCCGGGCACGTTCCTGGGAATCGCCTCGAGTTCCTCGAGCGAGCGGGGCGCCTCGATGAACAGGAAGTCAGCGCCAGCCTCCCGATAGGCGTTCGCGCGCTCGAAGGCGGCCTCGAGCCCGTAGATGCCCCGCGCATCGGTGCGCGCACCGATCATCATGTCGGCGTCGACCCGCGCATCGACCGCGGCGCGGAGCTTCTGAACCATTTCGTCCTTCTCGATCACCTCGTGATTGTCGAAATGGCCGCAGCGCTTGGGGAAGGTCTGATCCTCGATCAGGATGCCGTTGGCGCCGGCCCGCTCGCAGCCTCGCACGGTTTGCCGCACGCTGATGGCGTTCCCGAAGCCGGTGTCGGCATCGACGATGATCGGAATGTTGACCACGTTGCGGATCGCGGCGACATGGTTGACCAGTTCGTTGAGCGATACGAGCCCCAGGTCCGGCTGGCCCAGATAGTTGTTGGCCACGGCGGCGCCGCTGATCAGCATCACCGGATGGCCGGTGGCCTCGATCACGCGCGCGGCGAGCGCGTTGCCAGCGCCTGGCATGATCAGGCCCGCACCGGGCACGAACAGCTGCCGCAAGCGGCGATTCATCGATGTGCTCATGTTGTGATTTTCTCCCTGGTGGAC
>JBIKTA010000100.1:0-7551 GCA_044348315.1 Burkholderiaceae bacterium
TGACCCCGGTGAACAGGATGATCCGATCGGCCTCGATGTGCTCGAGGCCATCGAAGCAGTCTTGCTGTCGATAGACTCCCTCGCGCCCGCGCTCTCACTGGATGACGAGCAGCCGGCGATCCTCATTGCGCCCGAGGCGGCGGACTGGGCCTTTGCGATCACGCCGACTCGCGAGGCGGAATGGGTTCGGGTTCTGCTGCCCTTGACGCTCATTCCGGATGCACCCGAAGCGCAGTGCGAACCCGCGCGGCGGGCGCTGCGCATCAACGACCTCAGGCTACTGGGGGTCGAGTGTTCGATCATCGTGAATGCCGAAGCGGATCTGCTTCTGTTGCAGGCACTCGTTCCGACGACGCGGGTCGATCCCGAGCATTGGACGGCCTTCTTCGGCCGGATGCTCGGCCTTCGGGAAGTCATGCTCGAGGACTGGGGATCTGCCGAGACGTCGACTGGGACGGCGAGCGCGGCATCGGATGAATTGCGCCATCTTCACTTCAACGCGCTGCGAGTCTGAGCCATGCCGGTTTCCACCCTCAATGCCTTGAACGTCCAATCAATGGGCGTTAACGTGAGCGGCGCGCCGGCACCCACGCGCGCTCAAAGCCTTCCCTTACCGGATTCACCGCTCGCAACGCAGCTCAGCTTCATCCATCAAGCCCATGATGTGGAGCAGGGCGAGCGCTTCCTCTCTGAGATGCAAGCGCTGGGGGGCGCCGAGCGGGACGCACCCGCTGAGGCCCACCTTCCCCTGACCGGCGAGGGGAGCGATGAAGTGGGCGCCAGTGAGTTGAGCGACGCGTTGGCCGAGCCCGACCGGGCCGGAGGCCGCCCGCCCCCGTCAGAGCCGCCATTCAGCGTCGATGATGCCCTCGACTTCCGGGTCAATCAGTTCCAATCCGCGCAGACGCTGGCCGATGAGTTGCTGGCACAAGTTGGGTTGGCGATGGAGCACGCGCGCGATCCGGCTGCCCTCCAGAAACTCAAGACCGTGTATGACGGCCTTCAGCGGTTCAAGACTGACGCCAAGGCGGCAGAGAGTCGGGATCGTGAGCGGGCGGAACAACTGCGTGCTCGGGAGCAGGCGGTGCAGACGGCGAGCGAACGACTGCGGCTTGCCAAACAACTGTTGGGCGGCACGGTCAAGAAACCATTCGCCGCCAAGACCTGGCAGAAATTCAAGTTGATCGACGGGATCCGGGCGAGGTTTCAGCAGGCGAGCATTCGGCGGGCCGGGAAAAACGGCGAAGCCTTCCAGCCGCCCGGCTCGCCCTTGCATCTGCGCACGGCGCTCGCAACCCATCTGGCGGGCGTGATGTCGGCCGCTCCGTTTCCCGGTACCGGCGCGAATGCCTTGCAAAAACAATTGGTCCTGCATGCGGCGAAGGATGTCGAGCAAAGGATGTCCTGGAACACGATCGACAACGGAATCGAGCTTCAGGGCCCAAATGGTGCCGCGCAGTCGTTCACCAACGTCCAGCAGCCCGCCCGGGTGTTCAGCCCGGCGCTGGCCGAGGCCTATGGGCCCGGACGATTGGGCGTGTCTTGCATGAACAGTGCCGAGCCCGAGCATGTCGTCAACCTCTGGAAAACCGATTTCAGGGCGCCGGGACAGGCAGGCCTCGCGTTTTCGGCGCTTCGTCACGGGATCCACGATGCTTATGCGCTCAAGTCCGATCCAAAGGCACGCAGCCAGGCTGCTGATGCGCGGGTTGAGGAGTTTGTGAGGACGGTCGCGCAGACCTATCCGCAGCGACTGACCGAATCGGGCGAGGAGCTAGGCGGTCGCCCGATCATCGATGTGCCGGTCGTATCCATGTCGCTCGTCTCGCCGGCGCGCTTTGGCGGCGAGGGCGCCATGTGGGCGAACCAGCGCGCGGCCTACACCCGCGCAAACGAAGGCGTGTTGAAAGCGACGACGATCGATCTCGCGGATGGTCAGGGGCCGCGTGAGGTCCTGCTCAGGCCCAGGATCATCGGGTTCAACACGCCCGTCACCACCTTTGCGCTGGAAAGCGGAGCCTTGATGCAGCGCGCGCTCGGCGGCTGGGAAGAAAGCGACGCGGCAAACGGGCCCGCACTCGAGGCCCTGATCGGGCCGCCCGGCCAGGCGACGGGCGGTCTGGCTGGCACGCGCCTCGCCGAACTTCGGTCGGAACGCACCGCACTGGCGCCCGGTCAGACCGACGACGCGCGGGCAAAAGTCGCATCGCTGGACGCTCGAATCGCACGCGCGGAGACCTTGATCAATCAGATTCGCTCAATCGTGGCTGCCCCGACCGATTCGGCGCTGTCGCATCATCGCGCGGGACATGAGCCCTACAAGTTGCCCGTTCGCCTCGCGGCGCTCGCCAATGAACTGAACCTGCCGGTTGCGTTCAACTGCAAGAGCGGGAAGGACCGCACCGGTCAGCTCGATGTCGAGATCAAGGCGCTCTATGCGTCGATGGCCTTGAACGGCGGCGCAGTGCCCGAACCGGGGCGTGAGCCGACCGCGATCGAGCGTGGCAACCGCGCGAGATTGTTCAACGAAGCAGGCAGTTTCGAGATTCAGAAGCACAACACCGCGGTGCCGGGCGGCAAGATCAACGTCAGCGTGTTGAAATCCCAACTGAAGCGTGCGATGCGCGACGCGCTCCCGGAGGACATGAGACCGCAGGTGAGTCGCCAGGTGATCAAGGAACACATCAAGGGCTTAAGTACCTGGGTGGGTTCGTGAGCGCGGGCGAGCGGGCAGTTGGCAAGCGTTTGACTCGGCTCCGCCCCGGCCCATATGAGTCCCTACTGACAAGCGGTCTGCAGAACGCACTTCGCGACCTGGAGGCCCGTTCTCCCCATCTTTCCGCACAGTTCGCCCCGCTACAGAGCGCTGAAGCCCCTGATCGACTGGCGCTCCATCTGGCTCGCGTGATCGAGCAGGCGCTGGCCGCCCTGCCCGAGAAGGAGCGCGTGCAAGCCGGCGTCGCCATGGTCGACGCATTGATTCGCTCGGCGGTACACGAGCGCTGTTCCGATCTGATCGAGGATGCGCCATTACCCTCCGGCGAGGTGCTGAGTGCGGTCTGCGAGCGCCGTCCAGACGGTAGTCGGGCAGAGCCCGTTCGACCGCTTGTTCCCTTGCTCGACACTGCCTTGATGACCCACGCGCCCGGCGAGCCGCGACTCCTGTCGCAATTGATTTCCGAGATCCCGTCGTCCGACGGGATCGACCTGATCATGGCGTTCATCCGCCAGAGCGGTATCCGGCCGATGCTTGATGCCCTCCGGCGCCATACGCAGGATCGAGGCAAGTCCCTGCGCATTCTCACGACCACCTACACCGGGAGCACTGAGCCGGCCGCGCTGGCGGCGCTTCAGGACCTCGGCGCCCAAGTACGGGTGTCTTACGATACGAGCACCACGCGACTCCACGCAAAGGCCTGGCTGTTTCATCGCGGGCAAGGCCTGAGCACCGGGTACATCGGTTCCTCGAACCTCACGCATTCGGCCCAGGTCACCGGCCTGGAGTGGAATCTACGGGTATCGGCCGCGCGCAACCGCAGTGTGCTGGAGCGCATGCAGGCACTGTTCGATTCCTGCTGGAATGGCGGCGACTTCGTCGACTTTGATGTCGCGAATTTTCAGCGAGCCGTCCAATCCCAGCGAACGGGGGGGCGCACCGTCGTGCTACTTCCCGGCATCGAACTGAGGCTCGAGCCATTCCAGGAACGCCTGCTCGAGCTGATCGCCATCGAGCGCCAGCGCGGCCACCACCGCAACCTGCTGGTCTCAGCGACCGGCACGGGCAAGACGGTGATGGCGGCGGTGGACTATGCGCGCTTGCGTCGGAAACTACCGCGGTCCCGGCTGCTGTTCGTCGCCCATCGAAAGGAGATCCTCGAACAATCGCGCGCGACCTTCTG
This sequence comes from Burkholderiaceae bacterium, assembly GCA_044348315.1. Taxonomy (GTDB): domain Bacteria; phylum Pseudomonadota; class Gammaproteobacteria; order Burkholderiales; family Burkholderiaceae_E; genus SYIM01. The sequence goes on from JBIKTA010000100.1 coordinate 3,900, forward strand.
CTATGCGCTCGGCGATCCAGCGTTTGGCGAGTTCTGGGTGGACGGTCATCGGCCCGAGCGATTCGAGCATGTCTTTGCTTCGATCCAAAGTCTGGCCGGAATCGATCTGGCCGATCTGACGCGGAACCATTTCGATGTCGTCATCATCGATGAGGTTCACCATGCGTCGGCAACGACTTACACGTCACTCCTGAACCACCTCGAACCCCTCGAACTGATCGGCCTCACAGCGACGCCCGAGCGCACGGACGGCGAGTCGATCAAAGCCTGGTTCGGCCACCGCATCGCGGCCGAACTGCGGCTGTGGGACGCCATCGATCAGCAACGTCTCGTACCCTTCGCCTACTACGGCATCCCCGACAACACAGACCTTCGTCGCGTTCCCTGGACTCGCGGTCGAGGCTATGACGCGCTCGCCCTGACCCGAATCTACACCGCCGACCACGCGTGGGCGCGGCAGGTCCTGCTGGCGCTGCAGAATCGTGTTTCCGACCTGCGCAGCATGCGCGCGCTCGGATTTTGTGTCACGGTGGGCCATGCGCGCTTCATGGCTGAATACTTCAGCCAGCACGGGCTGCAGGCGGTCGCCGTTTCATCTGAAACTATCAACCCGGAGCGCGAGGCGGCACTGCGGCGACTCGCCGGGGGCGAGATCAATGTGGTCTTTTCGGTCGATCTGTTCAACGAGGGCGTCGACGTGCCGGCAGTCGACACGCTGCTGATGTTGCGCCCCACCGAAAGCCCCACGCTGTTCCTGCAGCAGCTGGGCCGCGGGCTCCGGCGTTACCACGACAAGACGCTTTGCACCGTGCTGGACTTCGTCGGGCATCACCATCGCGAATTCCGCTATGACGCCCGCTTGGGCGCGTTGCTGGGCGGCACGCGAAAGCAATTGATCGAACAGGTCGAGGAGGGCTTCCCATTCCTGCCCTCGGGCTGCCACATGGTGCTGGAGGGCGATGCGCAGGCGCGTGTCTTGCAGAGCCTGAGGCAGGCGATACCGCGCGGCGTGAACGCCATGGCGGAGGTGGTAAGGCAGATGAGGTCGGCGTGCATCCCGGTCAGCCTCGGCGCGTTTCTGGAGCACTCCGGTCTGGAACTGGAGGATGTCTACGAGGACCGCGGAGCGGGGCGTTGCTGGAGCTCTGTCCTGCTCGCGGCCGACGAGTCGCTGGCTGCTTCGGGGCCGCACGACGCCGCGCTGCAAAAGGCCTGCGCCCGCCTGCTTCACATAGACGATGCGCCCCGCCTCAAAGCCTATCGGGCGTGGCTGACACAGCCGCACACACCGGCCCTTGAAGGGTTGTCCTTGTCCGACAACCGATGGCTGCGAATGCTGATGGCAGGCTTGAGCACCTCCTCCCCAGAGATTGCTGCCCAGTCCCTGGCGCAGGCGCTCGCCACCTTGTGGCAACACCCGCGGGTGCTGAGCGAACTGCGCGAACTGTTTGGTGTCCTGCTGGAACGCACCGGGCACCTCGGGCACCCCTTGCGTGATCGGCCGGACGTACCACTGCAGGTGCATGCACGGTACAGCCGGGTCGAGATTCAGGCCGCCTTCGGTGATGTACTGTCCTCGGTGACCCAGACCGCGCTCGATGATGGAATGCGGTCGGTGACTCCGACAACAACCGCGGAAGCTACCGCCATCACGGCGTGTCTTCCCGGTTCGAACGAACGGGCTCGCGTCGAACCGCCCCCGTGGCGCGAAGGCGTGAAGTGGTTGGCCTCGGAGCGGTGTGACGTCTTCCTGATCACGCTCAACAAGACCGAGAAGCGATTTTCACCGACCACCCGCTACCGCGACTACGCCATCAGCCGTGATCTGCTGCACTGGGAGAGCCAGTCGGGGACCACCGCCTCCTCGACCACAGGGCAGCGGTATCAGCAGCATGCGCGGCAGGGCAGCGCGGTGATGATCTTCGCGCGGATGAACGCTGACGACCGGGCCTTCCACTTCCTGGGACCGGCGACCTATCTGCAGCATCAAGGTGAACGACCGATGCAGGTCACGTGGCGGCTTGGGTATTCCTTACCGGGCGATCTTCTTCTCGCCTATCGGGCCGCTGCGGCGTGAGTCCTGCTGGAAGCCACCAGCCGAAGTCAACGCAGCCTGATGGGCCCGCTCGCCTCGAGAACTTTCTTTCCGTCCATCTCGAGCGAGGCGCGTGTCGAGGTCGGCACACGGGCGGTATCGAATGTGAAGCACTCCTCCGAGACGCTCTTGTCGCCCGAGTCGGCCTCGAGGGTGACCTCGATCTGGCAAAACTCCAGGCCGCCCTTGGTGTCCTGGGCGCGAAATGAGACCACGCCGACCGAGGACAGCTTGCCGTCCTTCGTCATGCCGGTCAGCTTGCCCACGGTGACCGCTTCTCCGATAGGCATCCGCGCGGGTACGCTCATCCACTCGTAGCGCGTGACTGATTCATCGCCGCGATCGATCATGAAGGCGGGCAGGCCACTGCCCGGATCGAAGAGGTACAGGTGCGTGCTGTCGAATTTCTCGTCGCCGAGCATGATCAGGCCAGTCTGCTCGACTCCAATGAAGTCTCTGTCGAATCGTTTGACCCGGCTGCCGGGCTTCTGAGAGCCTGACACCGCTGCCTTGACTTCACCCGTTGGCGATTCAGCCTTACCGGTCGCGAGGAACTCGATACTGCGGGTGAAATTGGCCGTGTAGGCAGACGGCAGGTAAGGCGCCGTTTCGATGGTACGGCTCGACTGAGCGACTGCAATCGCGGGCAAAAGAAGCAGCGCCGCGAGGCTGCCCTTCAAGGTCGAGAATTGGTTCATTCGGTTGTTCCTCGGCGAAATCGGGAAAGCCGTCATTTTAGCCGCCTCTCGCCACCATCGATCCCCGAGGGGAATACGGCACTCATCTCAATGACGGTAAAAATGGGCACGGCAGGGACGTGCTCGCAAGGCTACCGGATCGATCAGCCCCATGTCGGGGGCAATGAGAGCGCAAAGACCCGTTCGTCTTGCGCCTGCGGGTCGGCTGAGGCCACCCGATCGCCGAATTCGCGATCGGGCCAGTGATTCACGGTTCGATGCGCGCTCATCGTCATCTACCGTATCTCCTTCGACCTCAAGCGGTCCCACCTGTCACAGCGGGAATGGCCATGCCCTGACGGGCCAATTCGCCACGGACCTACTCGGCCTTGTGCTGGCCAGAGGCGAGCGCTTGAACCAAGAGCGCGAATCGTGTGATGAAAAACCGGTTCATCTGAATAGCCTCGACCACGACCGCAGGTTCAATCGCGAGTTGGCCGTGGGCCAATATTGTGCGAAACGCAATCAGGCCCTCGGTTTCGCTCAAGGTGAACTGTCCGAGCGGCACCAGCAGATTGAGCATATGCAGCGCTCGGGCTGCCTCGCCCAAAGCGGAATCCTCAAGCGGGAAGGGCAAGGCAAGCGTCAGTTGCAGAAGGCTGAGGTCTGAGTCCGAAGTCGGGTGCCCGAGGGCGGCCAGCAATTCATGCGGGTAAAAGCCGTGCAGGATGTAGTTTCGCTGCGCCGCATCGATGTGAATCAGGCAGAACAGTTCGGACTCTCGGCCCGGCGAATCCGGCGCATTGACCCAGGCGCGATAGCCGGCGCGCTCGGTCGCTTCGGCATAGAGGACTGCAGGAGAGGTTTCAGGCTTATGGAT
>JBIKTA010000101.1:0-7513 GCA_044348315.1 Burkholderiaceae bacterium
CCACCGGTCACAGCAGGGAAGCCGAGGGGCGTATGGGAGCAAGGATCATTGACGGCGCGGGGCTTGCGCGCACGATTCGAGGCGAGATTGCGCAGCGCGTGGCGCGCCTGGGAACTCGAGGTAAGGTACCCGGGCTCGCCGTGATCCTGGTGGGCGAGGACTCCGCCTCTGCGGTCTACGTCCGCAACAAGGTCAAGGACTGCGAGGAGTCAGGCATCCGCTCGGTACTGACCCGCCTGCCCGCCTCGACGTCTGAGTCCGCCCTGCTCGAGCAGATTCACGCCCTGAATGCGGACCCGTCGATTGACGGCATTCTGGTGCAGTTACCCCTGCCCGAGCAGATCGACGCGCGGCGGGTCATCGAATCGATCTCGCCCGACAAGGACGTCGACGGCTTTCACGTCGCAAGCGCGGGCGCGCTGATGACCGGGCAGCCGGGCTTCCTGCCCTGCACCCCCTATGGCGTGATGAAACTCCTCGAGCATATCGCGTGCGACCTGAGGGGCGCCGAGGCGGTGGTGATCGGGCGCAGCAACATCGTCGGAAAACCCCAGGCCATGCTGCTGTTGCAAAAAGACGCGACCGTCACCATTTGTCACAGCAGGACGCGGGATCTGGCCGAGCACGTGCGCCGGGCCGACGTGGTGGTTGCAGCAGCGGGCCGTGCGCGAATGATCGACGGATCGATGATCAAGCCGGGTGCCGTGGTGGTCGATGTCGGCATGAATCGCGATTCAGCGGGGCGTCTGTGTGGCGATGTCGACTTTGACAGCGCCTCTAAGGTCGCCGGGTGGATCACCCCTGTACCGGGCGGCGTGGGTCCGATGACGCGCGCCATGCTGCTGGTCAATACCCTGGAAGCGGCCGAGCGAGCACCTCGCTGAACAGGTGGGGGCTGATCGTGCACAGCCCCTGACCCGGTCGATTCGTCCGTGCGAGACGCGCCTCACGTTTCGTTCAACTGCCCCATTCTGGAGAACGCGAAATGAGCATGAACCCGATAACGCCTGACAACCCGCTATTGGATTTCTCTGGGCTTCCAAGGTTTGGAGACTTCCGAATCGCAGATGTCGCGCCGGCGATCGAGTCACTGCTTGGCGAAGCTCGCACCGCCTTGGATTCGGTCTGCACCGACACGGGCACCCCCGGCTGGGAAACCGTGGTCGAGCCGCTCGAGGCTGCGACCGAGCGCCTGTCGCGCGCCTGGGGCATGGTCAATCACCTGAACGCAGTGGCCGATTCGCCTGAACTGCGCGAGACGTACAACGGGTTGCTGCCTATAGTCACCCAGTTCTGGACCGAGCTCGGCCAGGATGAACGACTGTTCAGCCGCTACAAGGCGCTCGCCGCGAGCGACGGCTTTGAGGCACTGTCCGCGGCTCAGCGGCGCATCGTGGATAACGCGTTACGCGACTTCCGCTTAGGGGGCGCAGAGCTGGTATCGCCCGCCCGCGAGCGATATGCCGAATTGCAGGAAAGGCAAGCCGCACTTGGGCAGAAATTTTCCGAGAATGTGCTGGACGCAACCAACGCCTGGTCTGTCCTCATCACGGACGAGAATCGCTTGGGGGGACTGCCCCGGGACGTGATCGACGCCGCCCGCGCCGAAGCGCAGGCTGACGGCGAGGAGGGCTGGCGGTTCAACCTGCGGATGCCGTCCTACCTGCCCGTCATGCAGTACGCCGAGGATAGGGACTTGCGCGAGAGCCTTTATCGCGCCTATGTCACCCGGGCCTCAGCGCTTGCCGATCCCGAGCAGGACAACGCGCCTATCATCGACGAGACGCTCGCGCTGCGTGCCGAGGAGGCGAAGCTGCTCGGCTATGAGAACTTCGCCGAGGTCTCGCTCGAACCCAAGATGGCCGAGTCGCCTTCGCAGGTGATGGCCTTCCTGCGCGATCTCGCGGCACGTGCACGCCGTTATGCCGAGCGCGACCTTGATGAGGTTCGCACGTTCGCGCGCAGCGAACTCGGTCTCGCACCGCTCGAGGCCTGGGATATTGCCTGGGCCAGCGAGCGACTGAAAGAATCCCGCTATTCATTTTCGGACCAGGAAGTCAAACAATACTTTCAGGCGCCGCGTGTGCTGGCGGGCATGTTTGCCTTGGTTGAACGACTGTTCGGCATCCGGATCGCTGAGGACAGCACTCAGACCTGGCACCCTGATGTGGGCTTTTACCGGGTCGAGCGGGAGGGCGAACTGATTGGCCAGTTCTACGTTGATCTGTTTGCCCGAAAGAGCAAGCGCGGCGGGGCCTGGATGGATGATGCCCGGGGCCGAAAGCGAAGAGCCGGTCAGACGCAAACCCCAGTGGCCTACCTCAACTGCAATTTCCAGCCGCCGCTCGGCGAACGCCCCGGGTTACTCACCCATGACGATGTCATCACAATGTTCCATGAGTTCGGGCACGGCCTGCACCACCTGATGACACGTGTCGACGAACTGGGCGTATCAGGCATCAACGGCGTCGAATGGGACGCGGTCGAGTTGCCCAGCCAGTTCATGGAGAATTTTTGCTGGGAATGGGACGTCGTGGAGTCGATGAGCGCCCACGTCGAAACGGGCTCGCCCCTTCCGCGCGCGCTATTTAACCGAATGCTCGCAGCCCGCAACTTCCAATCGGGCCTGCAGACCCTCAGGCAAGTCGAGTTTGCACTTTTCGACATGCGGCTTCACGACGAAGCGCGTGCCGATCAGGCAATAGCCGTTCAAGAGGTCCTGAACGAGGTTCGTAACGAGGTGGCCGTACTCAAGCCGCCCTCATTCAACCAATTCCAGAACAGCTTTTCACACATTTTTGCAGGCGGCTACGCTGCGGGCTATTACAGCTACAAGTGGGCCGAAGTGCTGTCGGCCGACTGCTACGCCGCATTTGAAGAATCCGCACACGACCCGCAGGCGCTGGCTGCGACGGGTAAACGTTTTCTCGAGGAAATCCTCGCAGTGGGTGGCAGTCGACCCGCGATCGAGTCGTTCCACTCCTTTCGAGGTCGCGAGCCGAGCCCGGAGGCGCTGCTGCGCCACAGCGGGATGGCCGAAGCGGCCTGAGCGACGCCCAAGCGCTACTTCAACCTGGGTCAGGCTCGCGGCACTGCCGACACTGGCCTCAATGAGGGGTACGCCAGGCGTACCCCTCATGCGCGAGCCATCGATCAGCGAGAGGCGTGCTCAGCCGACACGGGCCGAGTCTCGCCGCTCTCGGTGATCGTGCGCGTTGCCTGCGGTGAGGCGTAGATCCACATGATCTTCATGCCCTGGGTCGCCGAGAGATTGCGAAAGCGATGCGAGATATTGGGCGGAATCCAGGTCGTCTCGAAAGGCTTCACCGCAAACGATTCGCCTCCAATGTCGAGCATCGCCTCACCCTCGAGCAGCACAACGCTTTCCTCGCAGTTGTGGCTGTGAAATGGAATTGATGCGCCCGGCCCAAACTCTGTAATGCCATTGATGAAGCCCTGGGCGCCAATTGCGGGGCTGACGAGCGGAATCGTGCGGGCACCGCCTCCGCGATCATGGGCCTTGATCTCGGAGGGACGAAGTACGCAGGGTTTCAGGGTTGTTGCCGTTGTCATCGAAAAGCGTTCCTTGTCATCGATTTCTTGAAATCGAGCGAGGCGAGCACGCACCCGCTCGGTCAGCCATCACTCAGGCTTGATGTTGTTGTCACGAACCGCCTTGCCGTAGCGAGCAAGCTGGTCGCGGACCAGGGCGGTCACCTGCTCAGGCGAGGTGCCGTCCGCGCGCAACCCGAGTGCAGCGTAGCGTGCCTGAATGTCCTTGTCGGCGAGCGCCTTGACCACCTCGGCGTGCAGGCGTTTGACGATATCATCAGGCGTTCCCTTGGGCGCACCAAGCGAGAACCAGGTGCTGAACTGAAAGCCCTTGATGCCCGACTCGGCAAGCGTGGGCGAATCCGGATACTCGGCGTGACGCGTGTCACGCATCACGCCGATCAGCTTGAGCTTGCCCGCCTTGGCAAGGGAAGAAACAGTGGCAATGCCATTGAAATTGAGATCGACCTCGCCCGAAGCAGCGCCCTGGGCGGCCTGGCTCGCACCGCGATAGGGAATGTGCTTGATGTCGATGCCGGTATGCGAGGCAAACAGCGCGCCCGCCAGATGCTGGGGGCTGCCGATGCCGCCGGAACCATAGGTGAGCTTGCCGGGGGAGGCCTTGGCGGCAGCAATCACATCGGCAGCCGATTTGAATGGAGAATTCGTCGGTACCGCCACACTGAACTCGATCGTTGCAACCTGACTGATGTGGACAAAGTCGGTCACGGTGTTGAACGGCGTGTTGCTGTTCAGATTGGGCACCATGGTCAGGACGCTGTCGTTGAATCCGCCGATCGTATAGCCGTCCGGCGCGGCCTTGGCAACCTGGCTGGCACCGATGATGCCCGCGGCACCCACGACATTTTCAACAACGATATTTTGGCCCATGCTCGTCGACATGCTCATGGCAAGGCGGCGCGCAGCGACATCGACCGCGCTCCCGGCGGCCAGCGGCACGATCATGCGGATGGGCTTGCTGGGGTAGGCAGCCTGGGCACGGGCGAACTGGGGGGCGAGGCTCAAGGCCCCCACGCTCACAACACTCAACAGCAGAACGCGACGAATATCGGATGACGAGATCTTAAGGTTCATGATGTCTCCTGAGTTAAAAAACGGAATCAACACGCGATCGCACTTTTCATAGCTGCAGTTTCAACACTTTGATCGCAGTCTCACCGAGAATCGCCAGCCGATCCTCGGAGCTGAGCTCAGGCGTGTTCATCACATGACCGACGGGATCCTCTTCCCAGGGAATGGGGTGATCGGTTCCGATCATGATTTGCCCCACGCCGACTTCCGCTGCAAGGTGCCGGAGCGCCTCGCCGGTGAAGACGAGCGAATCGAAATAGATGCCGCGGATGTATTCGGTCGGGCGCTTGCGCAGCTGGATCGAAGGGTCGCAGTTCTGCGGAGAAACGTAGCAGCTGCGATCCATTCTCGGTGCGTAAGACCCCAGGAAACCGCCGCCGTGCGCCCCGAGGACTTTTAGCGCGGGGAAACGGTCGAAGACCCCCTCGAAAATCAGCTTCTGAAGGGCGATCGTGGTGTCGAGGGGATTGCCGATCACGTTCGAGAGCCAGCCGTTGCCCTTGAAGCGCGCGGCGAGCTCAGGCGTGCTCTGGGGATGGATGAACAACATCACATCGAGTTCCTGAGCCTTGGCAAGCACAGGATGAAATTCCGGCAGGCAGAAATCGCGCCCCGCCACGCTGCCACCAATCGCGGCACCCTTCAGACCCTGCTCTTTCACCGCATGCTCGAGCATCTCGACGGCGAGTTCTGGATACTGCATCGGAAGCGACGCAAACGCAGCGAGCCGCCCAGGCGCCCGTGCACACAGGTCGGCCAGCGCCTCGTTGTGGATCCGACAGATCGCCTCGGCCGTGTCGCGATCCTTCTTGTACCAAAAGGGGTTGATGCTCAGCACCTGCAGGTCCACGCCCATGCGATCCATTGCCGCCAGACGCTCCGACAACTGTGCCTCCACCTGCAGAAAATGCTCGGGCACGCCCCGGACCGGCGGCAGGACCGACCTGGCCTCATCACCCATCAGGTCAAGTGCGGACTGGATGTAGCAATGCGCGTGCACATCGACGACCCGTGCACGCTGACCGGAAATCATGACGCGCCCGCGCGCCTGGGAGAGCGCAGCGCCGCCCCCATCCGGCACGATCGGCATGCCATTGCAGCCGCAAAACCAGAGCCCGCTCGCGCAAGGGTTGGAAAGGGATCGAAAGGAGGGCAGTCTCATGTCTGTGACGCTCGCATTGTGGCAGCCGCGCGCTCGACGGCGCGAATCATTCGGGAGTGGGCGCCGCAGCGACACAGATGCGGCTCGAGCGCGGCCACGATCTGATCTCGCGTGGGGTCTGGATGCGAACGCAGCAGGGCCGCGGCGGACATCAGGATGCCGGAGAGACAATACCCGCATTGCCCCGCGCGCTCATCGATGAAGGCCTGCTGCAAGGCGTGTGGCGCATCGGGCGAACCCAGCCCCTCGATCGTCAAAACCTGGGCACCGCCCAGGGACGCAATGGGCAGATTGCACGCGGTCTCAGGCCGTCCGTTCACCCAGACCATGCAGGCACCGCACTCGCCCTGCCCGCAACCAAAGCGCGAACCCGTCAGACCCAAGGCCTCACGCAGCACAGCCAAGAGCGGGGTGGAATCATCGATCTCGACGCGATGCGTCTGACCGTTCACCTGAAACTCGATCATCGGTACTGAGTCTTTCTTCAGAGCGCTTCGGCGTCGTGGACGGCCCGAAGCAGATTGTCGGGATCGAGCGGCAACTGGCGCATCCGCACGCCCAATGCATCGCTCACCGCATTGGCAATCGCCGCAGCCACTGGGCCCTGCGCGGCTTCGCCGGCCCCCAGAGAGGGCGAAGCGGGACGATCGATCACATGAACCCTCACCTCGGGCACCTCCCCGAAGCGGAGAATCGGATACGTATCCCAGCCGAGGCTCTCGACCGATTCGCGGTCAAAGCGCACCTGCTCGCGAGTCGTCCAACTGGTGCTCTGGATCACCCCGCCCTCGATCTGGTTGATCACACCATCGAGGTCGACGACCATACCGACATCGACCGCCACGTCGATCGCCATCACCCGAACCCGGTCGGTCACCTCGACCCGGGCGATCGCCGCACACCATGCGCCCGAGTTCTTGTACCTCGCCCATCCCAGGCCCCTGCCCTGACCATCGGGGAACGCAGCCCGATCGTGCCACCAGGAAGAGGCTTCCAGTACGCGATCAATCACCGCGAGTGCCCGCTCATCCTGCAGATGCCGCTTGCGGTACTCGACGGGATCCACGCCCAAGGTGGCGGCGATTTCGTCAAGGAACGACTCGATGGCAAACACGTTGGCAAAGCCGCCGAGCGCGCGCATCGCCGAGGTCCGAAGCGGCATCACGGTCAGACGATGGTTGACCACCCTGAACTCAGGAAACGCGTAGCCCGGCACGGCATTGCGATCGGAACCTCCGCCGGTGGCAAGCGGCGGGTTGACGGCAATCGGCAACTCGGTCGCGCGGGCGCGCTCACTCGCAGCCAGGAGCGTCGGCGTCCTCGCCCGCCCCGGACGCGAGCTGTACCCATTGGCCCAAATTTCGTGCTGCCAATGCGTGATTCGCCCCGCATCATCGACGCGCGCTTCGATCCTCACGGCCTGGGCTGCACCGAGCGGACTATGCGACAACTCGTCCGCCCGGGACCAGAGCACCCGAACGGGTTGACCGGGAAACGCCCGCGCACAGAGCACCGCATCGAACGCAACATCGTCTGCCCCGTTGTGCCCATAACAGCCCGCACCTTCGACATGGTGCACAGTGATGGCCTCACGCCCGGGTGCATCGGGCTCGTCTGAGAGGGCCAGCACCAGGTCATCACGGAGGTTGTGTATGCCCTGGCTATGCGTCCAGACCTCCAGACGACCGGCCGCCCATTGTGCGATCG
>JBIKTA010000102.1:0-7463 GCA_044348315.1 Burkholderiaceae bacterium
CGGATGGCTCCGGAGGCCGCTTCGGCCAGCGGGCGTGGAATGAAGCCGATCACGTCGGTATGCTTGATGACTTCGAGTGCTGACCAGACCGTCTCAAGATAGAGGGGGGTGCCTGGAGCTTTCAGACCGTGCTGGCCGAACACCTTTTCGGTGATCGCGCCGGGGCCACGCGGCGGCCCCATCACCATCCAGCCTTCATCCGAAAATTCGCTGAGCGTGCGGACCTGCGCTTTCGCATGCCCCGCCCGCACAGCCACCACCAGTTCGGTGTCGAGCAGCTTGCTGGTCTTGAAGTCCCGCCCGAGCCCTCGGTCGGGAATCGGGCCGATCGCAAAGTCGATTCTCCCCATCCGAAACTCGTCGATCAAATCGGGATAAACCGCCTCGGTGATCCGGACCTCGACCTCGGAGAAAGTCTTGCGAAACTGACCGATCGCTCTGGGAACGAACAACATCATTGGAATCGGGGAACAGGCGATCGCAAGTCGGCCCGAGAGTTGCCCCTGCATCTGTCGCAGCTCGTCGCGTGCGCGCTGCATTTCCTCCTCGATCCGGGCGGCGCGCACCACCAAAGCCTCGCCGTATTCGGTGAGGCTCGCCCCACGAGCGCTGCGGTGCAGCAGGACGACGCCGACCTGCTGCTCGAGTTGTCGCAGCACCCGCGTCAAGACAGGTTGGGTGACCTTCAGAGATCCCGCCGCCGCCGTGATGCTGCCCTGGCGCTGTACCGCCACCAGCGCGCGCAACTGCACAAGGGTGATGTCGTGCAAAGCCATGATGCGTTCTTCCTGGTTCGGGTGAACCATGCCATCGGAACATGAGCCATGACCAAATCATAGCTTCCGCCAGGCCGTCGGGCTACCTAGAGTGGCGTCCATTCGATTGGCCGCAGCGCCGAACAGTCACGGAGACCGCCTATGACCACGACAGGTCAATCTCATGCTCAGCGCCCCATCCTGATCAGTGGAGGGGGCATCGGCGGGCTGACGGCTGCGCTTGCGCTTGCCCGCCGGGGCATCGCCTGTGAGGTGCTTGAGCAAGCTGATGAATTCAAGGAGGTCGGCGCCGGTCTTCAGGTGGGGCCCAATGCCTTTCGGGTCTTTGATGCGCTGGGGTTGACGGACGCGATCAACGAACGTGCGACCTTCCCGGATTCATTTGTGCTGACCGATGCTCAGACCGGGCAGCCGATTGTCAGATTGCCGCTCGGAGAGGGCTTTCGCAGGCGCTTCGGGTTTCCCTACGGTCTGATGCACCGGGCCGACCTCCATCAGGTCTTGCTCGAGGCCTGCCGGCGGTCGCCAGCCATCGCACTTCACACGCGCAGTCAATGCGTGGCCTTCGAGGATCACGGTGACCGTGTGGCCGTGACCTTGGCCGATGGCGACTGTAAAGAGGGTGCGGCCCTGGTCGGCGCAGATGGCCTCTGGTCGATGGTCAGAAAAAACCTGCTGGCCGATGGTGAGCCCAGGCTGGCCGGGCACGTCTGCTATCGGGCGATCGTCCCGATCGATGAGCTACCGCCCGACATGCGCATGAACGCGATGGGCTTGTGGGTCGGGCCCAAGATGCACATGGTGCTCTGGCCGATGCGCAAGGGCGCCTTCAGCAACGTCACGGTGGTGTTTCACAGCGATCGCTTCGAAGAGGGATGGGACACCTGGGGCGATCCGGGAGAGTTGCGCGAACGGGTCGCGGGTCTGGATCCTCGGGTTCGCGACTTCGTCCATTCCGTGCAGGACTGGCGCATGTACGTCCTGCGCGACCGTGATCCTGTTCGAACCTGGTCTAAGGGCCGCGTCACGCTGCTGGGCGACGCGGCGCACCCGATGCTCCAATATCTTGCGCAAGGTGCCTGCATGGCGATGGAGGATGCGGTCTGTTTGGCCGATCAGATCGTTGCACATCCTGACGATCACGCGACCGCCTTCCAGCACTATCAGCAGCTCCGTTATCTGCGCACCGCACGAGTGCAGCTCACGGCGCGACTCTATGGGGTGGTCTATCACGCCGCCGATGCGAGTGCTGATCTGCGAAACGAGTTCCTTCGATCGAAAACGCCTGATGAGATCTTCGAAAGCATGGCCTGGATCTACGAGGCGAAATAGTGTCATTCAATGTTCGATAACGACCACACTTTGGAGACTGCAATGAGAATCGCAACCGGAATCGTTGCTGCCGCGTCGCTTGCCCTATCCGTACTGATGACCGCGCCCCCCGCTGTCGCACAGACCTATCCCAACAAGCCCGTTCGTCTGATCATTCCATCCTCGACGGGTACGCCCGTCGACATCCTGTCGCGTGTTGTCGCAAACAACATGTCGACCGCTCTGGGTCAACCGGTGGTGGTCCTCAACCGAACCGGGGCGGGCGGCATTGTCGGCGCGCAAGAGCTCCTCAAGCAGCCCGCCGATGGCTACACGATGTTGGCGCTCTACCGGGGCATGACCATCACGCAGACTATCTTTCCCAATGTCACCTTTGATCTGAAGCGTGATTTCGCGCCGGTCGGTCAGATCCTTCAGTCTTCCAACGTACTGGTGGTCAGCACCAAGGTCCCGGCGACGAACCTCCAGGAGTTGGCCGCATTCATCCGGTCCCAGGCAGGAAAGACCAATTTTGCCTCGGGTGGGGTTGGGTCGCCCGCTCATCTGTGGGGGGAGTTGTTCGCACAAAGACTGGCCGTCCAGATGACGCACATCCCCTACATCACCTTTCCGGCGGCCATCAGCGATCTGTTGGGCGGACAGGTCGAGCTGATGTTCGCCGCCACGCCGCCCGTTGTCGGACACATCGAGTCGGGCAAACTTCGTGCGCTTGCGGTCACGGGCGAGCGACGCGTGCCTACGCTGAAGGATGTCCCCACGATGACCGAGGCCGGCATGCCGGGATTCACGATGCATGACTGGCAAGGATTCATGGTTCGGTCGGGCACGCCTGCCGCGATCGTTGACCGTCTCAATCAGGCGCTGCGCGACGCGCTCGCCTCCGATGAGGTCGCACAGTCCTTTGCCCGGCTCGGCTCGGAGCGCAGGCCGAGTTCACCGACCGAGTTCGGCACCCTGATCGCAGAGACCATGGATAGCCTCAATGCGCTGGTCAAGAGCGCGAATATCCGCGTGCAGTGATCAACGACGAGGGCGATTCCGTGGCGAGCCGACCAAACATCATCTTCATTCTCGCCGACGATCTCGGTTACGCGGATCTGGGCTGCACGGGGGCGCGGGACGTCTACAACCAACCTGTCGACGTTTCCCCGAATCTGGATGCGATGGCGCGCGATGGCATGCGCTTCACCCATGCCTACGCGAACTCGGCGCTCTGTTCGCCGACCCGCTTTGCCTTGATTACCGGCCGCTGGCAGTACCGCCTGCGTGGTGCTGCTGAGGAGCCACTTGGTCCGACTGCACACCTCTTTGGGCTGCCGACCGAGCATCCGACCCTGCCCTCTTTGCTGCGCGAGGCCGGATACTCGACGGCGCTCTTTGGCAAGTGGCATTTGGGCGGACCCCCCTCATTTGGGCCGCGCCGGTCCGGCTATGAGGAGTTCTTCGGCTGCCTCAGTGGAGGGTTGGATTATTTTGCGCACACTGATGTGCGTGGCCGGCCTGACCTTTGGGAAAACGAGCAGCCTTCGCATGCCCAGGGCTACTTCACCGATTTGATCAGCGGGCGTGCGGTCGACTTCATCGATCGCCAGGCGGGGGCTCAGAAGCCTTTCTTCTTGAGTGTGCACTACACGGCCCCGCACTGGCCCTGGCTCACGCGTGATGATGTCGAGGAGTCCGGGCGCACCTTCAATCGCGGCGAACATATTGATGGTGGGTCGCTGCCGATCTACCACCGGATGATTCACCACATGGATGAGGGGATCGGGCAGATCCTCGAGGCACTCGATCGCCATGGCATGAGAGCGAACACCCTGGTCATTTTCACCAGTGACAACGGCGGCGAGCGCTTTTCGAACAATTGGCCCTTCATGGGTCAGAAAATGGATCTGCTCGAAGGGGGGTTGCGGGTGCCGCTGATCGCGCGTTGGCCCCGCAGGATCCGCGCAGGGGCGCTGCATGCCTCACCCAACATCACCATGGATTGGTCGGCGACGATGTTGTCGGCTGCGGGTGTTGCGCCGCATCCCGATTATCCGCTTGACGGCGTCGATCTCAGCCCGACCTTTGCCGATCCGGCGTGGCGCCGTTCAGGCGATCTGTGCTGGCGGATGAAACACAGGGACCAGGCCGCACTGGTGCGCGATGGCTGGAAGTACCTGCAGATCGAAGGTGTGGACTACCTGTTCAACCTCGAGGTCGATGCGCGCGAGCGCGCCAACCTGCGTGACCGATACCCTGAGAAGCTGCGTGAGCTCAAGGCGGCGTGGCAGGAGTGGGCGCGCGGGGTGCCGCCCATCGCACCCGATGCCCGCGTGTTCAAGCTCTATTCGCATGAGGACATGCCGCAGTCCACCTATGGTTGAGGCGGCCGATCGCAGCCCAAGCGCGAGCAGCCCAGAAAAATTTCCCGACGGACCCGTGGCGGCCTGTCGGTCAGACCGAACAATTGGAAGGAGATTCTCATGACCTCAAGCTTGGCCCGTCGGCCTGGCGTCCACGCTGTGCATTCGCTGAACCGCTTTGTCTTTTCGGTTCCGGATCTGGGCGAGGCTCGTCGCTTCTTCTCTGCGTTTGGCCTGGATGTCCGCGATCACGGTGACCGTATCGACCTGCACACCTATGGCCATCCGCACTGCTGGGGTTCGGTTCATGGAGGTGGCGCGGTCAAGCGGCTGGAATACATCAGCTTTTCGATCGACGCGCCGGATCTGGCCGCGATGACCGAACGGATCGCGCAAGGGGCGCTGGCCTGTGACCCGCATCCTCTTTCGGATGGGAGCGGACTGTGGCTCATGAACCCCGACGGCATTGCCGTGCAGTTGGTGGTGGGCCCAAAGGTCTCACCCAGCTGCAAGACCCAGGCGGCACCTCGCCCCGAAGCGCCCAAGGGGCAGGGTGCGGCGCCCTCGCGCAGTCGGGTGCAGACGGTTCGTCCGCGAGCGCTCTCTCACGTGCTCTTTTTCACCCCTGATGTGCCTCGCATGGTCCGCTTCTGTACCGAGGTATTGGGCTTGCGGCTCTCCGATCGATCGGCCGACATCATCGCATTCATGCATGGCGCCCATGGCAGTGATCACCATCTGGTGGCGTTTGCCAAATCGGGCGGCCCGGGTCTTCACCACTCGAGTTGGGAGGTGGGCAGCATCGACGAGGTGGGTTGCGGGGCCGAGCAGATGCGCACGGCCGGCTTTACCCACGGGTGGGGCGTCGGTCGGCATGTGCTGGGTTCGAACTACTTTCATTATGTGCAAGACCCCTGGGGCAGCTGGGCCGAGTACTCCTTTGACATCGACTTCATCGGTCACGACCTCGATTGGCCCGCGGCCGATCATCCGCCTGAGGACTCGTTGTACGTCTGGGGTCCAGGTCTGCCGGAAGACTTCATCACAAACCGCGAAATGGCCTGAACGGCTGAGCTGAAAGGAATTTGTCATGCGATTGATTGCATTCGTCAACGAGCACCAGCAACCTGCCCTGGGCGTCCGCGTGGACGCCGAGCATTTGCTCGATCTCACGGTAGCGGGCGCACCCGCCACGCTCGACGAGGTGCTTCGAGAAGGCGAGGGCGGTCTTCGCAAGCTCGATGACATCCGCAAGCTTGCCTCGCGACGGGTGCCGTTGGCCGGCCTCAAGTATCTCCCTCCGGTCCTCAAACCGGACAAGGCCTTTGCAATCGGTCTCAACTATCTGGATCACGCGGCTGAGAGCAAGTTTGATCCGCCCAAGTACCCGGTGGTCTTTCACCGCTATCGCTCGTCGTGGGTCGCCCACGGCGAGGCGCTGGTGCGGCCCCGCGTATCCGAGCAGTTTGACTATGAGGCTGAGCTGGTGGTGGTGATCGGCAAGCCCGGGCGCTACATCACCAAGGAAGAGGCACTCGGGCACGTGGCGGGCTACTCGATCTTCAATGATGGTTCGATCCGCGACTACCAGCTGCGCACCAACCAGTGGATGCTCGGGAAAAATTTTGACGACAGTGGCTCCTTCGGTCCCGAGTTCGTCACGGCCGATGAATTGCCCGCGGGCGCCCGAGGGCTGCGGATACAGTGCCGCCTCAACGGACAGGTTCTTCAGGATGCCAATACGCGCGACATGATTTTCGATGTCGCGACGCTGGTCTCAACCTGCTCGGAGGCAATGGCGTTGCGGCCTGGAGATCTCATCATCTCAGGCACACCCTCAGGCGTCGGCATGGCCCGAAAGCCCCAGGTGTGGATGAAGCCCGGCGACGTCTGCGAGGTCGAGGTCGAAGGTATCGGTGTGCTCAGCAACCCGATCGCAGACGAGCGCTGAAGCGCGCGCCCTGGCGCATCAGGCGGGAAGGGTAAGATCAATTGCCCGTGGCGTGCTCCCAGGTGGAGGCCGGATGGTTTTGGCGATTCAAGTTTCAGGAAAGGATGGTTGATGAGTGCCAGCGTTTCACTGTTGATCGGGGGCGACTGCGGACCGGCTCATGGGCCGCGGCAGGGGGTACCCATCGAAGCCTACACAAGGGGCGTGCTCGCCGCCTTGCAGTCCGTCGATATGCGGTTCGTCAACTGCATGCGGACCTATTCGGACCGTAACGTGCAGAGCGCGCATGCGCCCCAGGTTGGGCAACCCGTCGAGATGGCCAAGCTCTATACCGACGGCGGCTTTGATGCAGTCACAATGGCCAACAATCACAGCTTTGATGCGGGCGTGCAGGCCATGCTCGATACGCGTGAGCTTTTTGCCTCGCGGGGCATTCAGGTGACCGGAGCGGGGCGTGATCTGGCCGAGGCACGCAAGGCGGCGATCGTCGAAAAACAGGGCGTTCGGGTCGCCTATCTCGGCTACACGGGCGTGGCAACTGCGGGTACCGAGGCGGGCCCCAACAAGCCGGGCGTGGCGACGATCCGCGTCAAGACCTGCTACGAGACACGCGGGCCGCATCAGCCCGTGCGGGTTCGGACCGAGCCCGACCCGAAGGACCTTGCGATGCTCCTCGAAGATGTCCGGTCGCTGCGCGCCGAGGCGGATGTCGTGATTCTCGCCTTTCACGCCGGCATCATTCGTGTTCCTCGGGTGATCTGCGATTATCAGGTCACCGTTGCACATCAGGCGATCGAGGCGGGTGCCGATATGGTGGTGGGGCACGCACCGCATCTGCCCAAGGCGATCGAGATGTATCGGGGCAAGCCGATCTTCTACAGCCTGGGTGTTTTTGCGATGACCAAGGGCTTTCCGGCGCCCTCATGGAGTGAGCCCGCCTGGGCGCATGGCGCGGTGCGCAACCACACCGATCTCGATCCCGCGTTTCCGCTGATGCCCTATGGCAAGGCCTGCACCCTGAGTCTGCTTGCCAAGGCGGTCGTCACCCGCAAGGGAATT
>JBIKTA010000103.1:0-7461 GCA_044348315.1 Burkholderiaceae bacterium
TGCGATCGTTTACACACTCGGCGAGATCCGCAATGTCATCGACCGGCCTGGGTTGCACTTCAAGTGGCCCCCGCCCTTCCAGAATGTGGCCTATTACGACAAGCGGATTCTCACGCTTGACACCGCGGACGTCGATCGGTTCATCACATCGGAAAAGCTCAATTTACAGATCGACACCTTTGTCAAATGGCAGATAATCGAGCCCAAGGCCTTCATTCGTTCGGTGCAGGGTAGTCAGGTGGTTGCGTCCGACCGGATCTCGCGCAGTTTGCGTGATGCGCTCAACAACGAGATCGCCAAGCGCACGGTCAGTGACATCATTTCTGGCGACCGGACCAAGCTGACGGACGATGTGCGGCGCAAGGTTAATGAAGATTCGCTGCAGATCGGGGTGTCGATCGTAGACGTTGGACTCAAGCGTGTGGACTTTGCGCCCGAGGTCTCTTCGCGGGTTTTCGACCGGATGCAGTCCGAGCGCAAACGGGTGGCCAACGAGCGCCGAGCGACCGGTGCCGCAGAATCCGACAAGATCAGGGCTGACGCTGAAAAGCAGCGTGAGGTAACTCTGGCAGAGGCCTATCGCGACGCTCAGCGAATCAAGGGCGAGGGCGATTCGCGCGCTGCGGCCATTTATGCGGAAGCCTTCGGACGCGATCCGGAATTTGCCGATTTCTATCGCAGCCTGGACGCCTACCGAAGCACATTTCGCGATCGTAGCGACGTGATGGTCGTTGACCCCTCATCGTCTTTCTTCAGGTACCTGCGCGACCGGTCCTCGACCGACAAACGCTGACGCCTTGGTGGAGCGTGATCGAGGCACTGCTCCTTGCTCTGGGTCTGGTGCTGGTGATCGAAGGGCTCCTGCCGTTCGTGTCGCCCGGTGCATGGAGAGAGTTTGCCCGGCGTATGTCTGCGCTCCGAGACGGCCAGCTTCGCTTCATCGGGCTGCTGTCCATTTTGCTCGGCCTCGGGCTGATTGCTCTTTCTGAATTAAGATAGCAGGTTTGCCGATGTCGGCTTTGACGTTTGCCGAGCTCGCCAGCCAGATCTGCCACAAAGACCGCACATGCCCAGTTGGCTTCTTCCCGAGAACATTTCCGATGTCCTGCCTGCCGAGGCGGACAAGATCGAGCGCCTGCGGCGGGACTGCCTGGATCTCTTCAGGTCTTGGGGTTACGAGCTGGTCATCCCGCCGCTCATCGAGCACATCGAATCGCTGTTGATCGGCTCGGGCCGCGAACTCGGTGGTCGTACTGCCCAGTTGGTCGATCAGTCGTCCGGGCGGATTTTGGGCGTGAGGGCAGACATGACGCCCCAGGTTGCCCGTATCGATGCGCATCTGCTCGATGCCCAGGGCATCACTCGGCTCTGCTATGCGGGGTCTGTGCTGCATGCCCGCCCGGCTGGCCTTTTTGCCTCGCGTGAGCCATTCCAGCTTGGCGCCGAGCTTTATGGGCATGGGGGCGTCGCCGCGGACCTCGAAATCATCAGCCTGATGGTCGAATCGCTCGCCCGAGCAGGCGTGCGGGCGCTCAGGATCGATCTCTGTCATATGGGCATCGTCCCTGCCTTGTTGCAGGCGCTAGCCGATTCGCATGAGTGTCTGGACATCGAGGAAGATGCGATTTATGCATTGCTTCTCGCCAAGGACAAGCCCGCGCTGTCCGCCCTGCGTGAGCGTGCGCCGGTGATTGGACATGCATTATTTGAACTGGCTGGGCTTTATGGCCCGGTTCAGCCCGGGGCACACGCCGTCCAGGTGCTCGCCCGCGCCAGGCAGTTGCTGCCGGATCTGCCGGCAGTGCGTGGCGCACTTGACACCCTCGAGCGTATCGTTTCGGCGCCTGTTTGGCAGCGTCATCCGGCGCTCGAGCTGTCCATCGATCTGGCCGACCTCAGGGGCTATCGTTATCACAACGGCATCAGTTTCGCGGCTTATGTCCGTGCTCGTCCTGATGCAGTGGCACGGGGCGGGCGCTACGACGGCGTGGGAGAGACCTTCGGTCGGGCTCGCCCGGCCACCGGGTTTTCGATTGAATTGCGCGACCTGGCGTCCTTGAGCGAGGCCAGCGACGCTCCAGCAGCGATTCTTGCCCCTGCGGATGAAGACCCTGATCTCGAGGCTTTGATTGCCCGGTTGCGGGCTGGGGGCGAGATCGTGGTTCGTTGCATGGCCGATGAGTTGTCCACCCCTGCTTGGGTCGCGTGCGACCGGAGTATTGTGCGGGTGGACGGCGAATGGTGTGTACAGCCCTGTTTGCGGGCTTCTTGATGGGGAACACATGACCAGAAACGTAGTCATCATCGGAACCCAGTGGGGCGACGAGGGCAAGGGGAAGATCGTCGACTGGCTGACCGAGCGTGCCTCAGGGGTTGTTCGGTTCCAGGGAGGGCATAACGCCGGCCATACGTTGGTCATCAACGGAAAGCGGCAGGTTTTGAGGCTGATCCCCTCGGGGATGCTTCGGCCCGGTGTGCGTTGCTACATTGGTAACGGTGTCGTGCTATCCCCTCAGGCTCTCTTGCAAGAGATTGATGAGCTGGAGGCGGCTGGGGTTGATGCGAGCGCGCGTCTGCGAATCAGTTCGGCCTGTACCCTGATCTTGCCCTATCACGTTGCACTGGATCAGGCCAGGGAGGCGCGTCGCGGCGCCGCAAAGATTGGCACCACGGGTCGCGGGATCGGTCCTGCCTATGAAGACAAGGCGGCGCGTCGGTCGGTGCGTCTCGATGATCTATTCGACCCTTCACGCTTCCGTACTCGGGTTGAGGAGGCACTCGATCTCCATAATTTCGTACTCGAACGCTATCTCGGTGCCCAGGTGCTCGACCCAGCACAGGTGGTCGACGAGGCGCTGGCGTTGGCGCCGCGTCTGCAGCCCATGGTGGCCGACGTTGCGGCCGAGCTGGCTACGGAAATGTCATCTGGCAGGAACCTCCTTTTTGAGGGGGCTCAGGGTGCATTGCTCGATGTGGACCATGGCACCTATCCCTATGTCACGAGCAGCAATTGTGTGGCGGGTGCGGCAGCGGCGGGTGCGGGTGTTCCCCCCTCTGCACTGCATTACGTACTCGGCATCGTGAAGGCTTACACCACCCGGGTGGGTTCGGGGCCATTCCCGACGGAACTCCAGGACGAGGTGGGGCAGCACCTTGCTACGGTAGGCAAGGAATTCGGCTCAGTGACCGGCCGCCCGCGTCGCTGTGGCTGGTTTGATGGACCTGCGCTGCGCCGTTCGATCCTGCTGAACGGCATTGGCGGGCTGGCGGTCATGAAATTGGATGTTCTGGACGGGTTGGAGACCATCCGCCTCTGTACCGGGTACCGCAGTGGGGGACGCTTGCTGGATAGCTTGCCTGCGGGCGCCGATGCCGTTGCCCGGTGCGAGCCGGTCTATGAGGATTTGCCCGGCTGGCAGTCATCTACGGTCGGGGTTCGAGACATGGCGGGTTTGCCGATGAACGCCAGGCGTTACCTCGAGCGTCTCGGCGAAGTCGCGGGCGTACCGATTGACATGGTGTCCACCGGACCCGATCGCCTCGACACGATTGTGTTGCGCGACCCATTGACCGTGTGATTGTCTGAGGAGCCCTCCGATGAAGGATCTCTACGTTTCCTGGGACGAGTACAACCGGCTGATCGAAAAACTGGCCTTGAAGGTCTGGGAGTCGGCTTGGTCCTTCGACGCGATCCTCTGCCTGGCACGCGGAGGACTGCGGGTGGGAGATGTGATGTCCCGCCTGTTCGATCGCCCGCTGGGCGTGCTGTTCACGAGCTCCTACCGCGAGAATGCTGGGACCACGCAGAGCCGACTCATCATTTCCGAGCACCTGAGCAGCGCGGCCCCGCTGCCGGGCGGGCGTTGGCTGCTGGTGGATGATCTGGTGGATTCCGGGGCCACGCTTGTCGAGGTGATTCCGTTGTTGAAGCAGCGCCATCCCCAGGTGCAGGAGATCCGCAGCGCGGTGATCTGGCGCAAGGGCGCCTCGGTAGCGGAGCCGGATTACTACATCGAGCATCTGCCAACCAATCCGTGGATTCACCAGCCGTTTGAGGAGTACGACCACATGTCGCCGAGCGACCTGAAATCTCGGTGGGGCTGAAAAGAATCGCGAAGCACGCAGGTGCTTCGCTTTCTGCGCACCAAAACAAAACGGCCCGCTTGCGCAGGCCGTATAGTTGGTGCCCAGAAGAGGACTCGAACCTCCACAGTGTTGCCACCGCTAGGACCTGAACCTAGTGCGTCTACCAATTCCGCCATCTGGGCTGGGTGCTTCGTGTTGTGCGAAGCCTGGACGCGCTCGAAAGCTCATCCAGTCAGGAAAGTCGATGATTGTAATCCACTTGAGTGTATTGTCAAAGTCCCACTGGAGTAAACCTTGAACGCCAAGTGGTCCCCGCCCAGCCGAGAAGCGATCCTCGACGCGCTTCGCGGTGCAGATCGCCCCTTGAGTCCAGCCGCGCTCGCCGAGCTTCTGGGCGTCTCGGGCGAGCATGTCGCCATCCTGCAGCGGCGTCTGATTGCGATGGAACGGGACGGTCAGTTGCTGCCCAATCGCAAGGGCGTGCTGCTGCTTGCCAGCCGCCTCGATCTCGTTGCCGGACGTGTGCAGGGCCATCGCGACGGCTTCGGTTTCCTGATCCCGGATGCCGGCGGGGCGGATTATTTCCTGTCGCCGCGCGAGATGCAGAAAGTCATGCACGGCGACCGCGTGCTGGCCAGGCCCTCGGGCTATGACGCGCGTGGGCGACCCGAGGCGATGATCGTCGAGGTAACCGATCGCGCGCACCGAGCGCTCGTCGGACGCTTCATCAACGAGCGTGGCGTGCACATCGTCGTACCCGAAGACCAGCGCATCAAGCACGACATCATCATTGCTCCGGCCGATACCGGATCGGCTCAGCACGGTCAGGTCGTGAGCATCGAGATCCTGAGTCCTCCCCTCAATGGCGCACCACCCATCGGGCGGGTGGTTGAGGTGTTGGGCGAGATCGACGATCCCGGGATGGAAATCGAGATCGCGGTCAGAAAGTTCGACGTGCCGCACACGTTTGGCGAAAACGCCATGAACCATGTTGCGGGACTCCCCTCTCAAGTGCGACCCGCTGACCGTCGTGGTCGGATCGACCTTCGCGATGTCGACCTCGTCACGATCGACGGTGAGGACGCTCGGGATTTCGACGACGCGGTCTATTGCGAAGTGGTGGACATCGAGGTGGCGTTCGAGTCGGCGCTCGATACATCTTATTTCGCGCAGGCCGGATCGCTCGTTACGGGGCCGGGTGCAGTCGAGCGCGAGATGGCGCCCGAGCCGGGCGACCTACCCAGCCGGGTGCGTGACAGGGTTGCGACGGAGCCGGGCTTCAGGCTGATTGTGGCGATTGCCGATGTCGCGCACTACGTGAGGCCGGACGATCCCGTCGATCGCGAAGCGCAAGAGCGCGGCACCTCTGTTTATTTTCCCAGACGTGTGATTCCGATGCTGCCCGAGCATCTGTCGAACGGCCTGTGCTCGCTCAACCCGCAAGTCGATCGGCTGGTGCTGGTCTGCGACGCGCTGATCGATCGCTCCGGTACCATCCGGGCGTATCAGTTCTACGAGGCGGTCATGTGCTCAGCCGCCCGCTTTACGTACGAGGAGGTATGGGCGCTGCTGTCGGGTTCGAGCGCGGCCACGATGTCCCTGCCACGGGAAAAGTCGGCCTTGCTGCCCAGGCTGACCGTACTCCACGAACTCTACCGCGCGCTGATCGGCGCCCGGAACGCGCGGGGCGCCATCGAGATCGAAACCGTCGAGACGCGGATCCTGTGTGATGCCTTGGGTCGGATCGAAGAGATCGTACCCTATCCGCGTAACGACGCCCACAAGCTGATCGAGGAGTGCATGCTCGCCGCGAACGTATGCGCAGCCGACCTGATCGCGCGCAGTGATCATCCTGGCCTTTTCCGTGTGCATGGGGGTCCCACGCCTGACAGGCTCGCGCAGTTGCGCGAACTGCTTCGCTCGGTGGGGCTGTCGCTCGGGGGCGCGGGTGCGCCCGAGCCCTCGGATTACGCCCGGCTCGCCGGACTCGTGCGCGGCCGCCCGGATGAGGCGATGCTCCAGACCATGATCCTGCGATCGATGCAGCAGGCGATCTACACGCCGGACAATGTCGGTCATTTCGGTCTGGCCTACCGCGCCTATACCCATTTCACTTCACCGATCCGGCGTTATCCCGATCTGCTCACCCATCGCGTGATCAAGGCCTTGCTGCGTGGCAAGCGTTTCACGCCTTCGCTTGCTGGATCCGACGAAGATTCGGGCGCAGGCTTGCCGGTAGAGCGGCTCTGGCATCAATTCGGGGTGATCTGTTCGACCTATGAGCGCCGGGCCGACGACGCCTCTCGTGACGTGGCGGCTTGGCTCAAGTGCCAGTTCATGCGTGAGCGCGTGGGCGAACAATTCTCTGGCCGTGTCACGGGTGTTGCGCCGTTCGGTTTGTTTGTCACACTCAACGATCTCTATGTTGAGGGCTTGGTGCATGTGTCTGAGCTGGGCGGCGAATATTTTCAGTTCAGCGATGCGGCCCACGAGTTGCGGGGCGAGCGCACCGGCCGCCGGTTTCGCCTGACGGACCCAATCGATGTTCAAGTGTCTCGGGTCGATCTCGAGGCTCGAAGAATCGAATTCCGGATGATTCCCTCCCTGATGACCGAGGCAAGGCGTCGCGATGGGAGTGACGCCAATCGGGCGGGGCCGAACGAGGATGGACGGGCGCCCTCGCCCCGGGTACGGAAGGCCGCGCCGGCGAAATCGGAGGCCGTCAAGAAGGCCCGCTCGGAGCGCAGTGCCGCTGGCAAGCGGGGACAATCGACCGCGGTCGCGCGCGGCAAGCCCGCGGCGTCGAGTCGTCGCAAACGGAGAGCGTGATGCAGGTTTTTGGTTTTCATGCGGTGATTGCCCGCATGCGTCGTGCGCCTGAGAGTGTTCGGGAGATTTATGTAGACGGTTCGCGAGTCGATCCCCGAATGCGTGACCTCAGGCGCTCTGCCGAACAGGCCGGCTTGAAATTTCACGCGGTCGATGCCGGACGACTCGATCGTTTGTGCCCCGGTCGCCGTCATCAGGGCGTGGTGGCCCTGGTCGAGGCCAGCCTGCCGACGCTCTCGATCGAGGACTTGCTCGCGAGGTGCGACGCCTCGAGCCGCTTGCTGCTGCTCGATGGGGTCACGGATCCGCGTAACCTGGGCGCCTGTCTGCGCGTGGCCGACGGCGCGGGCGTTGAGGCGGTCATTGCCCCGAAGGACCATGCCTGTGCACTGACCGAGATTGCCGTTCAGACCGCAAGCGGCGCCGCCGAGTCGGTGCCCTACATCATGGTGACCAATCTGGCTCGCACGATCGACTCGCTTCAGGAGCACGGCTTTCAGGTCGTGGGCGCGGCCGATGAGGGTGATGTTGACTTGTTTGGGTTGG
>JBIKTA010000104.1:0-7453 GCA_044348315.1 Burkholderiaceae bacterium
TGTGAGCGTCATACAGCTCACCTACAACACCCAGAACCTCGTCGGGTCAGGCTGCTGGGAAGAGCGCGACGGCGGGCTATCCGGTTTCGGGCGCGAGGTGATCAATGAGATGAATCGGCTCGGGATGCTCATCGACCTTTCTCATGTGGGCAACCGGACAGCCTCTGAAGCGATTGCCCATTCGCAGCGTCCGTGCGCCTACACGCATGTCGCCCCGCGTGGCTTGTTTGATAACGCCCGGAACAAGACCGATGAACAGCTGCGCGAGATCGTTGATCGTGGCGGTTTTGTCGGTGTAGCCACGTACCCGCCCTTCATGAAGAGCGGCGCTGCAACGACCGCCGAGGAATGCGTCGATCTCTTCGAGTACATGATCAATGTCTGCGGCGAAGGCAATATCGGGCTGGGTACCGATTTCACCCAAGGTCACGACGAGGCCTTCTTTGATTGGCTTCGACACGACAAGGGCTATGCTCGGCGCGCCAACCCAGGACGCGGGCGCGCGCCCTTTGTCAAGGGTATCGAGACGCTCGCCGCCTACCCGCGGCTGACCGAGGCCATGTGCCGCCGCGGTTGGCCGGAATCGCGAATTCGGGCGGTCCTAGGTGAAAACTGGCTCAGGTTCCTGTCCGAGGCGATCGATTAAGTCCGCTCAACTGCCGGGCTGAAGCGATGGGCCAGCGCCCCATCGATCTCAACCTGCTGAGGCTCTTCATTGCTGCAGCGGAGTTGCGCAGCATGTCAGCGGCCGCACGCCGACTGGGCAGCACGCAATCGGCCGTTTCTCAGGGCATCCGGCAACTGGAGGAATACCTGGGACTGGTCCTGTTTGACCGGACTCACCGCCCCATGCATCTGACGCCTGCGGCGCTCGCTCTGCTCAATCGAGGGCGATTGCTGCTGGCCGACAGCGAACAGATCCGCTCCGAGGTCCTCGCAGCAAGCCGCGACATTGCACCCGAGGTCACCATCGGCCTGGTCGACTCCTTCGCAGGCACCTGCGGGGCAGCCTTCACCGATTCGATGCTCAAACGACTGGTGCGACTCGCGGTTCGCACAGGGCTCACCCCTTTTCACGGTGAAAAGCTCTTCACCCGCGAGTTCGATCTGGTCGTTGCATCGGACGCCTTCGAGGGCATGGAACGACAGCAGCATCGCCGCGTGTACACCGAGCGTTTTTTGGTCATTGCCCCGTCAGGCATCCAGGGCGACGGCATGAACCGAGCAGCCTTGCAGGCACTCGCCCGATCCACGCCAATGATCCGCTTCAATTCAAAGTCACACCTCGGCGCGCAGATTGAGACTCTGCTGCGCCGAGTCGGCATCCAGGCAGCATCCCGACTGGAGGTCGATACGGCAGACATGCTGGTGGCAATGGTGGAGGCCGGACTGGGTTGGGCGATCACGACGCCCAGTTGCCTGTTGCAGGGCGGCACCCACAGCGCCAGCATCGAATACGCACGCCTGATCGACATCGATGCGGGTCGGTCGATATTTGTGGTCGGACGAGCGGGCGAGCACGAACTATTGTTTGACACGGCCTTTCAGTGCGCCCAGGACGCCGTTCGCTCGGCGCTGATCCCGGGCCTGCAGGCTCTGTGCCCCGACGCGGTGGATCTGGTGGCAGTGGGGTAGGTCGGGGCGGCGGAGGCCTCATCGATAAACTGAGGTCGCTCACCGATCTGCGGTGCAGTTGGCGGTGGACCACTGTCTCGACGAAACGGGATGCCGACCTGTCCCCACCCGCGTAGGTCACGCAGCACCAACATACGCTCAATGTTGTCAAGGGCAAGCAGGCTCCCGTCGGCCTTCTCGATCAGCCCCCTGAAGGACGCATCAAACAGAGGGCTGAGCCGCGTCCTGCAACACCTCTGTCGCCCATTGATTCAAGCTCTTCCCCGCCGCTTGCGCGGCAACGAGCGCTCGACCATGAAGCTCAGGAGGGACTCGCAGCAGCAACCTGCCGGAGGCGGGTTTCTCGGGATGTACACCCCGCTCCTTGCAGTCGGCCAGGTAGTCATTGATTGCGAGTTCGAACTCGGCGCGCAACTGGGCAACCGTTTCGCCATGGAAGCTGATGATGGTGCGAATGCCGAGAATGCGCCCCGCAAAGATATTGTCGCGCTCGTCATACTCGATGCGAGCGGTGTAGCCCCTGTAGGTCATGGTGTTCACGGCTTCACTCCTGCGCGTTCCAATAACTCCCTGGCGCCTCGGGTGACCCAGCCCAGGCAAAGCACCCGCCGCTTCGCCTGGGACCTGCTCAATTCATCAGATCTGCGCGGCGAACTTGTTGGTGAAGAAGCGGCTGTCGGGCACGCTCTTGTCCTTGATCATGCCAATGTCGCGCATCATCTTGAGACCTGCGGTCCAGTCCTTTTCGCTCAGCACCACAGGCTTGATCCCGGAGGGCGGCGTGATGTATCCGCGGACAAACTTCATGATTTCGCGGTTTTTCGGGACCTGCTGGCCTTCCTGGGGGTTGTACTTCTTGAGGTAACCCAGCACCTTGTCCTCGTTGGCAGGGTTGAGAACAAACTCGACGGCCTTGCTGCAGGCGCGCAGATAACCCACCAGCATCTTCTCATTGGCCGGGTTGTCGGCCAGACCCGTCGAAACGATCAGCGCATCGCCGGGCAGCTTGGCGAAGCTGTCGGTATGCAGGTACTCGAGCTTGGCCCCTTGCATGTTCAGACCGACCTTGGTCTCGTAGAACACAAAGAAACCATCGACCTCGCCGCGCTGCAGAAAAGCCATGCCCGTGGCACCCAGACCGGTCACGACCTTCTTGACGTTCTTGGGATCGAGCCCCTGAGAGATCGACATCGCGTCGAGCAGGTAGTCGGTGGTACCCCCCACCGACATCAAGCCGATCGTCTTGCCCTGCCAGTCCTTGGGGTGGCGAAGCGGCTTGCCCGGCAACGAGGCGATCTCGAAAAATCCGTTGTACGCCATCTGCCCGATCGTGACGACGTTGAGCCCGCGGTCGGCGATCGCCGGGCAGGTCGAAATGGGCGCACTCTGGCCAAACGAAACCGTACCGGCTGCCACCTGCGTGATCGAAGTCGCCGTGCCGCCGCTGTCCTGGATCTGAACATCGAGGCCCTGATCCTTGAAGTAACCTTCTTCCGCCGCAACGAACACGTAGGCCTGGAGCAGCGTGATGCGCGAGGGCGCCATCCACCGTTCCCGGCGGAGCTGTGCCCAGGCGGGTGAGGCGATCGTGACCGGCAAGGCCACGCCGCCGGATTTGAGCACGAGCGACAGGCCCGCACCTTGAACCATTTGTCTGCGTTGGATATCCATCAGAAAAACGCTCCTCTCGGTGGTGATGATTGAATGACCATTCAGCAAGAACCAAAACAGGCGGCGCTCAGCGCCCGGCGGCGAGCGCGCGCCCCAGCGCGCGCCCAAAGCCCAGCGAAGGCGTGATGCTCATGCCGCCCACATAGGCATGACCGGACAGCAAGCCCCCGCCGATCAATTCGCCAATCGCATGGAGATTGCGGATCCGCTCACCCGACTCGCGCAGCACATGAAAATCGGAATCGATCTGCAGGCCCGCCGCCCCCTTGATCGATACGCCATGGTTGCGGATCGCATAGAAGGGACCGGACTCGATCGGCTTGGGCAGATGAACCCGACCGAGCGGATCACTGCCCGCGCGCACTGACTCGTTGTATCGCACAACGGTCTGTTCGAGACCCGCCTGATCGATGCCGCAGCGCTGAGCAAGTCCGGCGATCGAGTCGGCCTGCACAAAAGCATGATGGGAGCCAAACATCTGCTGCATGCGACCCGTGGGCCATTGCGGAAAGAGTGCCGGCGCCTGCGCCGCAATCGCCGCGTCGAACACGATCCAGAAACTCAGATCATCGAGCGCGAGCACCGCATGCTCACGCCGGTCGATGCTAGGCTCATCCTCGGCAATGAAGCGCGCGCCGTGGCGATCGACAAAGATCTCCCAGGGCTGACGGATCTGCGGGGTGAGTTGCGGCCGCTCGGCCCAATCGACCTGCCCCGTCCCGGGACGCTCCTCAAAGCCTCCGACCGAGGGCAGGAAATGCTCGGCACACCAGGATGCCGCACCCAGCCGGGTCGCCGCCTCAAAGCCCTCGCCCGAGGCCATCGGATGCATCGGTCCAAAGAGCGGGCGACCGTTCAGACGCGCGAACAACGCAGGGTTGCCTGCGTAGCCACCGGTCGCCAGCACGACGTGATCGGCCTCGATCAGCTTTTTCTCGCCGTCAGGGCCGGCAACGATCACCCCCGCGACCCGATCGGACCCATCGGACACGATCTCCAGCAAACGGGTGCGCAGCCGCAACTCGACTGCACCGCGCTCGCAGGCCTGCCGCAACAGCGGCTCGATGGCCTTGACGACCGAACGCCCCTTGTCGACGCCCCAGTAGGTGCGCGGCCGGGAATACGGCTCGTGATTGAAAACGATGGCCGGGCAGTCGGGATGGAACTCGAAATCGAGCCCCCGCAGCCACTCGATCGTCTCGGGTGCAAGATCGACCGCCTTTCGGACCATCACCGGGTGCGCAGAGCCCCGGGTGATGCGCATCACGTCCTCGAAATGCAGATCGGGGTGGTCCTCGATGCCCCGCTCGGCCTGCAGGCTGGTACCAGCCGCGCTCATCTGGCCAGTCGCCACGCGCAGCGTGCCGCCCACCTCATCGAGGGCCTCGATCAAGAGCACATCGAGCCCGCCCTGCGCAGCAAAAAGCGCTGCCGACAGGCCCGCGCCACCCGTTCCCACCACCACACAATCGCGCCGTTCACGAATCATTCAAACACTCCCTGCCAACGTTCAATCACACATCCGACAGATTGGCCGATCCGTGCCAGGGCACGGCGAAGCGCCTGATCACCGAGATCGCCGAATAGAACGCAAAACCGAAAACGGTCAGCACGATGATGGTGGCAAACATCTGGTCGGTCTGGAGACTGTTGAGCGAGGCAACGATCATTGCACCCATGCCCTTGGAGCCGCCCAGATACTCACCCACGATCGCGCCCGTGACCGCCAGCACGCTCGCGGTCTCGATGCCGGTGAGCACATACGGCATCACAGCCGGCACCTCGAGCGACCAGACGCGCTTCCAGGGCCCTGCTCGGATCACGACGAACAGGTCCTTGTGCCCTTTCTCGATCGAGCGCACGCCGAGAATCGTGTTCTTGAGCACCGGAAAGAAAGACAGCAGCGCCACGATCGCGATCTTCGATTCGACGCCAAATCCCAGCCAGAGCAGAAAAAGCGGCATCAACGCGACCTTGGGCGTGACCTGGGAGCCAATCACAAAGGGGTTGGCCAGCCGCTCAGCCAGGCGCGACTTGCCCAGCGCCACCCCGACCACGGTGCCAAAGACGATCGCAATCGCAAAGCCGGTCAGAATGGACGTGACGGTGATCCAGAAATTTGCGATGAAGTAATCCTGCTGCAGCAGAAAGACGATCGCCTTGCCGATATCGCTCGGGCTCGGCAGCACGAACTTGCTGATGCCCGAGGCCTTGACATAGAACTCCCAGATCAGGATGAAGATGAGAATGATGCCGGGCGTGGTGAACCACGCCATGTAGCGACTGAAAAAACCTTCCTCACGGGGCGCTGCATTCATCATTCAATCCGCTTCGATCTCTTCGTGCAGGCGATCCACGAGCGCCTGGAACTCGGGGGAACGCGTGGCCTTGGCTTCGCGCGGCCGCTCGAACGGCACATCGATGATCGAGCGCAGCCGCCCCGGATGGGGCGAGAGCACGACGATCTGATCGGCCAAGAGCACAGCCTCACGAATCGAGTGCGTGACGAGCACCACGGTCGTACGCAACTGCATCCAGAGGGCCTGCACCAGCTGATTCATGTTGTCGCGCGTCATCGCGTCGAGCGCGCCGAAGGGCTCGTCCATCAAGAGCGTCGACGGGTTGATCGCAAGCGCCCGGGCAATCGACACGCGCTGGCGCATGCCCCCCGAGAGCATGCCCGGCAAATGGCCGAGAAAAGCTGAGAGCCCCACGATCTCGGCGAGCTCGGCCGCACGCCGATCGCGATCGCCGCGCGACATGCCGGTCACCTCGAGCGGCAAGGCAATGTTGTCACGCACGGTACGCCACGGCAGCAGATTGGCATCCTGAAACACGAAGCCCAGACGGCCCAGCGCATCGGGGTTGGCGCTGCCGCGCTCGTTGTAGAGCGGCGCATCGTCGATCCCGACACGCCCCGAACTCGGCGCGAGCAGCCCGCCCAGAATGCGCAGCATCGTGGTCTTGCCGCAGCCCGAGCGGCCGATCACGACACAAAACGAGCCCGGACGAATCTGAAAGCTCACGTTGTCGAGCGCCACCGTTTCACGCTGTGCGGTCTTGAAGACCTGGCGGACGCCCGCGATGTCGATGCCTCCGCCGCGCGCGGTCGTTGAACCTGCTGCGTCGACCGTTGGCCGGGTTGGGACATTGAGACTCAAGACGAAAGGCCCTCCGGTGAGCGTTTTTTGTTCATGGCGAAAACCGCAAACTTAGTGCATATTGCAGTCCGCACGCAAGAATGCTCGGACCAAACCCACCCGTGCGCGTTTTGTTCCACCCGAGCCCGAGAGGTTACACCGATGATCGTTGATTTCCGTGTCCGCCCCGAGATCGAGGAGTTTGTCTCGATCACCAACAACCCGATCTTTCGCAGTTTCGTCGAAGGCCGGGGCTATGAGCTGCCGAGGCGAACGCTGGGCGACCTGATCACCGCAATGGACGCCAACGGCATCGACTACGGCGTGCTCGAAGGCCGCGACATCGAGACCACCTACCAGTGGAAGATGGATAACGACGTGGTCGGTCGCGTCGCTCGCGAGGCCGGTGGCCGTCTGATTGCATTCGCAGGCATTGACCCGCACAAGGGCATGGCGGCCGTGCGTGAAATCGAGCGCTGCCATGGCGAGTGGGGAATGCGCGGCATCTCGCTCGACCCCTACATGCACAAGATCTCGCCCGATCACAGGATGTACTACCCCCTCTACAGCAAGTGCATCGAGCTCGATATCCCGGTGGTGTTCACCTCGGGCTGGGCCTACCG
This sequence comes from Burkholderiaceae bacterium, assembly GCA_044348315.1. GTDB lineage: Bacteria > Pseudomonadota > Gammaproteobacteria > Burkholderiales > Burkholderiaceae_E > SYIM01. Next base: position 7,070 of record JBIKTA010000104.1, read on the forward strand.
GATGCCGGGCGTGATCATCGACGACGCGTCGCCGCGCCACATCGATCGCGTGGCGACCGACATGCCTGAACTGAAGATCGTGATGAGCCACGGCGGCTACCCCTGGGTGCGCGAGATGGTCATCACCGCCTACCGACATCGCAACGTGTACTTCGAGTGGTCGGGCATGGAATTGCGCCCCTGGGCGGATGAGTACGTCAAGGGTGCGAACGAGCTGGTCCCTGACAAGGCGCTTTACGCCAGCGCTTTCCCTTTCATCAATTTCGAGACGGCCATCGCACGCTATCGTGACCTGCCCTTCAAGGACGAGGTGAGACCCCAGGTGATGGGCGGCAACGCCGCACGGCTCCTCGGCCTGCAGCCACGCGGCTGAAGGCTGCTGTC
>JBIKTA010000105.1:0-7452 GCA_044348315.1 Burkholderiaceae bacterium
ATTGATACCGACCGCCTGCGCCATGGACGGATTCTCGACCGCAGCGCGGATCCGGGCGCCGAACTCGGTGCGGTCGAGGGTCAACCAGAGTGCAAGCATCAGCACACCGCCGAACACGATCAGAAAACCACGATAGGTCGGCACACTGCGAAAGCCCAGATCAATCGATCCCTGCATCCAGTCAGGCATCACCACCGGCAAGGGGGCGGAGCCAAACAGAAGGTTGAGCGTCGCAATGGTGACCAGAATGAGCCCGATCGTCATCAGGACCTGGTCGAGTTCATCCCCACCGTAAAGCGGCGCGAACAAGGCGGGTTCGAGAATCAGACCGATCAGGGCGCTCGCAGCAAAACCCACCAGCAACGCAGGAAGGAAACCAATACCGAAGGCCTGCATGGCACTGATGGCCGCCGCCCCGCCCGCCGCCGCGAACGCGCCGTGGGCGAGGTTGGCAAAGCGCATCAGCCCCATCGTGACTGACAGGCCGACCGAGATCAGGAACAGGATCATCCCGTAGGCGATCCCGTCGATCACGACGAAGGCAAGGAAGCTGACAAGGGCGTCCATGGATAACCCGGGCAGGCGTAGTCAGATGCTGATCGATCAGAGCGAACCCTTTACTGCTTTTTGCGGGACTCCTTCCAGGGATCCTTGACGTTGGGGATCGTGTCGATCACGCGGTTGTAGAGCTTGCCATCCGGTCCTTCCTCAACCTGCTTGATGTAGATGTTGTGCACGATGTCGCGCGTCTCGGGATCGATCATCGCGGGACCGCGCGGACTCGTCCACTTCATGCCCTTGACCGACTCGATGGCGTCAGGTGCGATCCTGCCCTTGCCATTTTCGATCATCTGATAGATCACCCGCATCCCGTCGTAGGCGCCCACGCAACCCGAGTGCGGCGGCCCATCCTTGGGAAAACGCTCCTGCACGGCCTTGACCAGCGACTGATTGGCTTCGGTCGGCAGCGAGACGGCGTAATGCAAGGCCGAGTACACGCCTTTTGCGACCGGACCGACCGAAGGCAGTTCCTGATCATCGGTTTCGGCCACGCCCAGGATCTTGATGCCCCGCTGCTTCAGGCCAGCCGCTTCGGCTGCCCTGAGGAAGGCAATCGAAGGGGGCCCAGGTGAAATGAACATGTAGACCGCGTCGGGCTTGGCATTGATGATCCGCTGGATGAAGGGCGCGAAATCATTGGTGTTCATCGCCATGCGATCTTCACCGACGATCTGGCCGCCTTCCCGGGTGAAGGACATCTTGAAGCCTTCCTGGAAGCTGTGGCCCGCAGAAAAGTCCTGCACCGCGATATAGACGCGTCGGATACCGTTCTTGTAGGCCCACTGCGCCATCGGCACGGCAGACTGCCAGGTCGTATAGCCGGTGCGGACCCAGTAGGGCGAAGTCTCGGTCAGGTTGGGCGTGCCGGCCACGAACATCACGCCGGGCACCTTGGCCTGAGTCAGCACGGGCGAGGCGGCAAAGGCATTGGGCGAAAAGAAAAAGCCGCCCAAGACATTGACCTTGTCATTGACAATCAATTCCTCGACATGCTTTTTAGTGAGCCCCGGGTTGGCACCGCCGGTATCGCGGTAAACCAGTTCGACCTTGCTGCCGGCGACCCGGTCGCCATTTTGCGACTGGAAAATCTGAATGCAGTTGCGGAACTGCACGCCCCAATCGGCCGAGCCCCCGGTCATCGGCGCGACGATGCCGACCTTGACGGTCTGGGCATGAATCGGACCCGCTCCCAAAGCGGCGAGTACCGCCGCCATCCACAGAGATCGATTTCTCACGAGCATCCCCTCATCAGTTGAGTTCAAGACCCGGCCGCACTATGGCCACCATCCACATCGATCACCGAACCGGTTGTCCAGGCACTTTCGGACGACAACAGCAGAAGCGCCATACCGATCAGATCCGACACCTCTCCGACCCGCCGCAGCGGATAGGCCTGCGCACGCTTGTCGAGCAGCGCGTAATAGTGCTCAGGATCCATCCCGGCGCGGACCATCAGTTCGGTCCTCACCATCGACGGCCTGAGGCAATTGACACGAACACCTGAAGGCCCCAGCTCGACCGCCAGCGCCTTGGTCAATGAGTCGAGCGCGCCTTTAGTTGCACTGTACAACGCGGTCCCGGGTCGCGGATGATCGGCAAGCGTTGAGCCAATCAAAAGCACCGCACCGCGCGTCTCGCGCAGGCTGGCCAGCGCCTCGCGGATGGCTCGCGCCGGACCCAGCACATTGACCTGAAAGGTCTGGTCGAGAACCTCGTCGATCATGGACTCAAAGGGACCGGCTGGCGCATAGCCTGCCGCACAGACCAGCGCATCCAGACGGCCCGCCTCGTGCCGTACGGTATCAAGCACTGCTCGAACCGCAGTAACATGCATGAGGTCGCCCTCGAGATAGCGAATGGCTTTATCCGTTTCGGCGACATCACGGCGACTTCGTGCCATCGCGTAGACCCGCCAGCCTTTGCTCGACAAGGCACGCGCAATGCCCAGCCCAATCCCGGCCGAGCCGCCCAGCACCAGCGCCGTCGGGATGGCAGTCATCGGAAGCGCTGCTCCTGACCGCCCTGGGCAGCGAGAAATTGCAGGATGCCCGCAGCCGCCTGCTCGATATGTCGACCGACCGCGTCCGCAGCGCGGTCCGGATCACCCGAGGCAATGTGCTCGAGCAGCGCCCTGTGCTCGACGCCCGGCATTTCCAGCTGACCGTAGACGTCGATGTAGAGCCTGAGGTAAGGCTGCACGGCATCCCGGAACCGCTCGATCTCGGCGCTCAGTCGCGGCATCCGCGCGAACTGATAGATCCGGTCGTGGAGTGCATCATGCCGGCCGATCCACTCCCGCACGTTCCCCTGGGCGCGCTCCATGCGCCGCACCAGAAACTCGAATTCGTCGAGCGCGTCCTCATGCAGGTTTCGGGAAGCCTCCGCCGCCGCGAGCGTCTCGAGCGCGCCGCGAATCCTGAACACCTCGCGCACCTCGTCGAGCGTGAGGCGGGTCACCTCGGCACCACGATTGAGGCCGATGCTGACCAACCCCTCGACATCGAGTCGCTGCAGAGCCTCGCGCACGGGGGTGCGACTGACGCCGAGTTCGGCGCCGATCGCGGCGGGATTGAGTCGCATGCCACCGGGAAATTCGCCCGACAGGATTCTCGACTTCAGGATCTCGTAAACCTCGCCAGGCGCCGAGGGATGGCGGACCGGTGCGGTCTCCCTCGTAGAGGAATCCCGGACACCCGGTTCGATCAGGCCGAATGAATTGACTGAGGACTTGCCCATGCCACCCGCATTTGGGAAGTTGGAAAACGCGTTTTGAAACCTAACTGTATACAGCGTATGCAAATATACCGGCAACGAACGGGAAGGGGAAGACCTGGCGGTGCAGGGCGCTCTCGGGGCGCATGTGCGGGTCCGCGGTGATACATTCGCCGAAATGTTTCCGGGACCGTCAACCGCCCCTACAACCACCCTCGCCCTACTGAGACAGCGCCATGCCTACAGCCCCAAGCGAATCGCTCCCCAATCCGCCGCTGGCGGGCCTCAAAGTCATCGAAATGGGGCAACTGATCGCGGGGCCGTTTGCCGCGAAGACCCTCGCCGATTTCGGCGCGCGCGTCATCAAGATCGAGCCCACCGGCACCGGTGATCCACTGCGAAAATGGCGCCTACTCAAAGACGGCACGTCGCTGTGGTGGCAAATCCAATCCCGAAACAAGCAATCGCTCGCCATGGATCTCAGGCAAGCGCAGGCGCAGCAAATCGTACGGGATCTGTGCGGCGATGCCGACGTGCTGATCGAGAACTTCCGACCCGGTACCCTCGAGGGCTGGGGCCTTGACCCTGAACGGTTGCTCGAAGCCAATCCGCGATTGATCGTCCTGCGGATCAGTGGCTACGGTCAATCGGGCCCCTATCGCGACAAGCCGGGCTTTGGCGTCGTCGCTGAAGCCATGGGCGGCCTGCGTCACCTGACCGCAGAACCGGGACGCGTTCCGGTACGGGTCGGCGTGAGCATCGGCGACACGCTCGCCTCGCTGCACGGCGTGATCGGCATTCTCCTCGCCCTGCATCACCGGCACGCCAGTGGCAAGGGCCAGGTGATCGACATCGCGCTCTACGAGGCGGTGTTCAACTGCATGGAGAGCCTGCTGCCCGAGTACAGTGCAGCTGGTATCGTGCGCGAGCCCGCCGGCAGTGCACTGCCGGGTATTGCGCCCACCAATGCCTACCGTTGCCAGGACGGCGCCTACGTGCTCATCGCTGGAAACGGCGACAGCATTTTCCGCCGACTGATGCGGGTGATCGAGCGTGAGGATCTCGCCACCGATCCCGGACTGGCCGACAACGCCGGGCGGGTGGCGCGCGTCGTCGAAATCGACGGGGTAATCGGCGCCTGGACCGCCCAACGCAGCGTAGCCGACGTGCTCCACGCGCTCGAGGGCGCGGGCGTGCCGTCCGGTCGGATCTACACCGTCGCCGACATTGCCGCAGACCCCCACTACCAGGCGCGTGGCATGCTGCAGCCGATACAGTTGAACGACGGCAGCACGCTCGCCCTTCCAGGTATCGTCCCCAAGCTTTCAGCCACACCCGGCGGCCACCGCCGCAATGCACCGGACTTAGGCCAGGATACCGACGCCATCCTGAGGGAAGTCGGCCTCGACGCATCGCAGATCCAGGCCCTCAAGGAGCGGGGCATCGTTCAGTGAGCAAGCCCGATCACAAGGCCCGCATGAGGCGATACGCTCTGCACGCGATGGCCGCGGCAGCGCTCATCCTGGCCCTGCCGACGAGACTTGCTGCGGCTGAAGTTAGCGTGGCGGTGGCGGCGAATTTCACGGCCCCGATGAAGCTCATCGCCCAGGGCTTCGCCCGCGATACCGGCCACCAGGCGAGTCTCGCCTTTGGAGCGACCGGCCAACTGTATGCGCAGATCCGCAACGGCGCACCGTTCGCGATCCTGCTGTCGGCCGACGAGGCCACGCCAATCAAATTGGACCAAGAGGGCCTTGCCGTAGCGGGATCGCGCTTCACCTACGCCACCGGCCGCCTCGTCCTTTGGAGCCGGACGCCCGGTTTCGTCGATGACCGAGGTGAGGTGCTCAATGGCGGGGCATTCAACAGGCTTGCGATCGCCCATCCAAAGCTCGCCCCGTATGGCCAGGCCGCGCTGCAAACGCTCGACAGAATGAGCCTTCGCGAGCGCATCGCGCCCAGGATCGTCGAAGGCTCCAACATCGCCCAAGCCTATCAGTTCGCCGCCACCGGCAACGCCCAACTGGCGTTCGTCGCGCTGTCGCAGGTCTACGAAAACGGGCGGGTCAAGGCAGGGTCGGCCTGGGTTGTACCGGCATCGATGCACGCGCCTATCCGACAGGATGCAGTGCTACTCCCCCCGGGCCGAGGCAACGCCGCCGCTGCAGCCCTCCTCAAGTACCTGCAGAGCGAAGCGGCAAAGACCATCATCCGTGCATACGGATATGAGGTTCAACTCGGACCCGGTTCAAATTGAACCCCGCCCATTTGGTTGTCTTAGACAACGGCCCACCTGAACCCATGCGCGAAACGCCACATGAACACCGCCCTGTCGCCTGAAGCCTGGCAGGCCATCGCGCTCACCTTGAAACTCGCCTCGCTCAGCTCGGCGCTGCTGCTGCTGATCGCAACACCCCTCGCCTGGTGGCTCTCGCAGACACGATCGCGCTGGCGTGCACCCATCAGTGCACTCGTCACGCTGCCGCTGGTGCTGCCCCCGACCGTGCTCGGCTTTTACCTCTTGGTGCTGCTCGGTCCGCACGGCTGGGTGGGGCAGCTGACCCAGTCGATTGGTCTGGGGGTGCTGTCATTTTCGTTCAGCGGCCTGCTGATCGGATCCATCATCTTTTCACTGCCCTTTGCCGTGCAGCCCATCCAGTACGCCTTCGAAGCCATGGGGAAGCGGCCGATGGAAGTCGCAGCCACGCTGCGGGCCCGTCCGATCGACGCCTTCTTCTCGGTTGCATTACCGATGGCAAAGCCGGGCCTGCTGACGGCCACGGTATTGAGCTTTGCGCACACCGTGGGTGAGTTTGGCGTGGTGCTGATGATCGGCGGTAACATCCCGGGCGTGACGCGCGTGGTGTCGACCCAGATCTACGGGCATGTCGAAGCAATGGAATATGCCCAGGCACATTGGCTGGCCGCTGGCATGGTGGTGTTCTCGTTTGCTGTGCTCATCGCATTGGCCCGCCTCAAGCGGCGCAGCGACCGGGTCATGCCGTGAACGATCAAGCGCACCGCCTGCGCATCGACATCTCGCTTGCCCGCGGTGATTTCATGCTGCGCATCGACCTGTCACTTCCCGCCCGGGGCATCACCGTCCTGTTCGGGCCGTCCGGCTCGGGCAAAACGAGCATCCTGCGCTGTGTCGCGGGTCTTGAGCAGGCCTGCGGCCGAATTGCCCTGGGGACGGATATCTGGCAAGACAGCAGGCAGCAGATCTTCAAGCCCACCTGGCGGCGAGAAATCGGCTACGTGTTCCAAGAGGCCAGTCTGTTCGAGCACCTCGACGTCCGGCAGAATCTGCTCTTTGGTCTGCGCAGGACTGGCCGGGCCGCCGACATCAGGAGCCTCGATGACGCGCTGCGATTGCTGGGCATCGGGCATCTTCTCGAGCGAGCCGTGGCCACCCTCTCGGGCGGCGAACGTCAACGGGTGGCGATTGCCCGGGCGCTCGCCACGGATCCGAAGTTGCTGCTGCTCGATGAGCCACTCGCCTCGCTCGATGTTGTCCGGCGCAACGATGTCTTGCCCTGGCTCGAGCATGTTCGCGAGTCCCTGCGAACGCCGATGCTGTACGTGACCCATTCGGTGGACGAACTGGTACGACTCGCCGATCACGTGGTGATGCTCGATCACGGCAGCGTTCGATCCTCGGGCCCGGCCGCAGAGGTGCTGGCCTCGCCCGGGATCAATTCCGGCTTCGGTGAGGACGCTAGCCTGCTGGCACACTGCGAGGTCATCGAACGACAGGAAAGGGCCTCGATCGCTCGGGTGCGCTTCGGCGGCGGGACCCTCTGGGTTGAGGACCATGGCCTTGCGGTCGGTCAAACCGCCCGAATTCGAATTCGCGCCCGGGACATCAGTCTCGCACTGTCGCCGCATGCAGACTCGACCATCGACAATCAACTGCCAGGCCGCATCGAATCGATCGATGCCGACGCCGGGCGAGCGGAAGCAGTCGTTGCCGTACGCTGCGGGTCGGAGCGGCTGATCGTACGCACGCCCCATCGATCGGTGCAAAGGCTCAAGCTCGCGCCGGGTCTTGCGCTCTGGTGCCAGATCAGACGGATCGAGCTCATCGCTCCTGGACCCAGCTCATCCCCAGACGGAGTCGCGCCCCGATGAAACCCGAAACACTCCGACACCTGCCTTTTGAGGACGAGCCGCTTGCCG
>JBIKTA010000106.1:0-7448 GCA_044348315.1 Burkholderiaceae bacterium
TCTCGATGAGTTCTGCCACTTCGGTTGGCGGTCCGGTGGTCACATCGAGTCTCGATGCGACGCTGGGCATCCGTCCGGCCGCCATGCCGACGGTCTCGATCAACGCCCCCGCCGCCCTGACGCTCGTCGCCGACGGTGCGGGTGTCTCAACCCTCGCCTTCGCACGCGACCTCGTCTCCTCATCGGGGGGTAACGGCGAGCTCACCCTGACCCTGATCGCGCCCGCCGGAGCGGCGTTCGGAAGCGTCTTTTCGGACGATTTGGCGTCCGATGCCGGTGCCGACGGCGTTCGGGTGGCCTCCGACCTTACGATCGCGATCGGCGGCACGGATCGCAGCGCAGTCCGGCTCGCCGGCAGCCCGACCGCGCTGAATCAGTATCTGCGTACGAGCGGCCACCTGCAATTCGGCAACTCCGCTGCCGGCACGCTTGAACTGCGGGTCGAGAACGACAGCGGCGTTTTGGGCATCCGTACCCTCTCGACCGTACGTATGGCGATCGACGCGCCGTCCGCGCGCCCGATTCCGCGCCTCTCCCTGCCGTCGACGGTCACACTGGTTGCAGGCGCCGACTCGCCGCTGCGGCTGGGGACCGATCAAGGTGACGGTCTCAGGCTGGGCATTTCGGAGATCGGGTTCGACCCCTCAAGCGTCCGGGTCGAGATGACGCTCACCACGGCCGGAGGCGTGCTCGGCACGGTCGATGCGGCCGACGACGGCGTCACTGTGGCCGTGCCAACGGCCACCTCGGTCAAGCTCACGGGTACTGTGGCCGATCTGAGCGCCTGGCTGAACGCGGGCAAGCTCACGCTTCGCGCAACGACAGCACAGTCGGTCACCGTCGAGCTGCGCCGCGCAGCGCCCGAGGGCGGTTCGCTCTCGGCGGCCGATAGCGAACTCCTGGCTCTCGGCCGTTTCGATGTCGTCTTGCACGGGGCGCAGGGTACGGTCACCAACCCGGTTCTGACCCTGCCGGGTCGAATTCTGGCGAAACCGGGTGCCGATACGGTCATTGCGCTCGGCCCGCAGGCCTTCGGGCAGTCGGCGGATTCCGGATACTCGACCGAGCTCCTGCGCGCCTCGCTCACCTTGATCGACGGCGTGATCTCGGTCACCGGGCTCGAGCCATCGGACGTGGGCAGCCTCTCGGTCGACGTGGGCGGCTCGACCCAGACCGTCAGTGTGTCCGCGTTGACGACACAGGGCGCGGGTGGCCACCGCAGTTTCACCGGCACGGCAGCAGCCCTGAGCGCGCTCTTTTCGCTGAACGGCGACGCGGCGCGGGTCTTCGTCAACGGCTCCGCCCGGCAGACGCTGACCGTGACGCTCGATCGTTTTGCCGGCGACGCGACCGAGCAGCCGATTGCGGTGACCACGACGACAGTCGAGCTTTACGGAGCGCTGAGCCCGAGCCTGGACCAGACCGCGCCGCGCCTCGCGGATCTACCGACGCGCCTCTGGATCACTGACAACACGGCTTCGACCCTTGTCTTTGACAACGCTCTGCTCACGGGTGCGGCGGCCGACGCGATGCTCGAGTTGCGCTTGAGTCTGCCCGTGACCGGGCTCACCCTCGGTGAGGGTCAGGGTCTGAGCGTCATCGCTCCCGCCTCCCCCGAGGCGCTTGAGATTTTGGTGGATACGAGCACCACGGCCTCGGTGCTGGTGCTGCGCGGAACCGCCGCGCAGCTGCAGGCGCTCATGCAGGCCTCGCCCTTGGCAGGTCGTATCGTCTACACCGGACCTGCTGCGCTCGCCAACGGCGCGGCGGTCGGCCTCAGTGTTGCGCTGTCGAGTGTCACCGGCCCGAGCGGCACGTCCAGCGATGCAACCCGCTCTGCCGTGCTCGTCACGCTGGCACGTGCCCTTCAGCCGACCGATGTCAACACGGGTGCCCGGACCGCCTTCGATGCAATCGTCGAAGTCACACCGGGCGCCTTGGCCCCGATCGCCTTCGCGTCCAACGCCTTCCAGGGCGATTCCCCGATGACGGTCACGCTGGTTCTGGCCGATGCGTCGGGTGTCGAGGCGCTGGCCTGGGGTGCAGTACCGGAGGCGCTGTCCGAGTCGTTGTCTCTCACAACGGGTTCGAGCTTCGCCTCAACCGCCATGGCAGGCGGTATCGGGCAGGCGCTGCGGCTGACTGGCAGTGCCGCGGCGATCAACGCCTATCTGTCCGAGGCCGGCCGCCTCAAGGTGCGGGCCGATGCCGACACTTCTCTCACGGTGACCACGGTCAGCCTGGAGGCTGACGCTGCGCAGGCAGACGACGTGACGAGCGTTTCGACGATCCGGATCGACCACGTGCCGGCCCCGGCTGCCGTCGACGGGCTGCTTCCGCGTCTTGCGATGATCCTGCCCGCCGAGATCACGGTATCGGGCGCCGCGTCCGCCCAGACGTCGCTGGTCTTCGTAGAGTCGCCGCTCTCCGGTCATCCGGGCGATCTGCTATTGCTCGAACTGGTCATTGCCGAAGCGAGCGGCATGCTCAGCGCCGAGCCGGGCTCGGGCGTCACCTTCGACGGATCGAGTTCCGCGACGAATCTGCGGGTCAGCGGATCGGTCGCTGCGCTGAATGCCTGGCTGCAGCAGGGTGCGCTCCGGTACAGTGCGCCTGCGGGTGGGACCGGCAATCCGCCGGCCTTGACGGTGAAGCTCGGCCATGTCGAGGCCTTCGCAGCCCCCGCTGGGTCGCCCGTGGCCGCCCAGGCGCTGGTTTCGACCGTGCAACTGCGTACGCCGCTCGTCGCGACGCCCGGACTTTCCCTGGCGTCGAGCTTCCCGGTTCAGGCCGGTGTGGCTTCAAGCCTGATCTTTGCCGCCGGGACGATTTCGGGCCCCGTGCAGTCCGTGGCCGTCCGTCTTTCGCTTGCCGGCGGTGGTCAGTTCGATCTCGCGCCCGTTCTCGCCAGCCTGGCCGCCGCGGCCATCACGGTCGAGGGCAGCACGAACACCCGGATTGACCTGATCGGCACGACGGCGGCCATCAATCAATGGCTTGCATCCGGTGAGCTTCGCTACACCGCGCTTGCGGAGAGCAACACCGCCGGAACCTTGACCGTCTCGGTTCGTCCCTCGCAGGCCCCTGCCGATGCGGCCCTCACGCGAGTCGTGAGCGCTTCCAGCACCCTGCAACCGGTGGTGTCGTCTGAAACCATCGGTCCGGTGCCGCTCGGCCTGACGCTGCCGATCGCGCTGCGCGCATTGGCGGGCGCGGCCATGCCGATCGTGCTCGCGGGCGCACCGCTATCGGGGGCTGCGGGCGATCCGGCCTCCTCGGCTGATGATTACACGCTGACGCTAGCGGTCGATGGCGGCCTGCTGGCGGCACGTTCGGGTTCGATTGCGGGCGACACCGCCGCAGCGTCGATCCTGACGCTCAGTGGCGACCTGTCGAACCTCAACGCCTTCCTGGCAAGCGGCGACTTGCGCTTCCAGGGTGAATCGACGGCGACGCTGAGCATCACGCTCTCGCGTGGCGCCCAGGCGGTCCGTGGCGCGCTGCAGATCGATCCGGTCGCTGCGCCGCAGACCGCGCTGGCCACGCTGCCTGGCGCGGTGGGCGTCGTCCCTGATGTCGCGTGCCCGGTCGTGTTCCCGGGCGCCCCCTTCGGCTCGAGCACGAGCGCGTTGAGCGTGACACTCTCCGTCGCGGGCGATGGCCGTTTCGATGCGGCCCCGCTCGGTGCCCCCGGTACCGATCCGCTGGCCGTTGCGGTGACGGGATCGGGCACCTCCAGCCTGACGCTTACGGGCACCGCGGCCGCGCTTTCAGCGTATCTGAGCGCCATGGCCCCAGGCCGCGTGCTCTATACCGGCCTCGCCACCCAGACCATGACGGTCGAGACCGGCCTGGCCGGTCGCGTGGGTCGTGCCGAGGTCCAGCTCTATGGCGCCTCGCGCCTGACCGATACTGCGCCGAGCCTGACCCAGTTCCCGACCCGTCTGTGGTTCACGCCGGATACGGCCTCGCCCTTGCAGTTCACGGGCTTGCAGATCGCAGCGGGTGTCAGCGCCTCCACATTGCTGACCGTCACGCTCGGCCTGCCCGCCAGCGATGCCGTGCTCGCGCTGGGCGAGGGCGAGGGGCTGTCCGCGGCTGCTGCGGCGGGCATCACGATCGATGCTCAGCAGAGCGATGCGCGGACGCTCGTCATCCGCGGGACCGCCGCGGCGCTTCAGATCTACCTCGACTCGGCGAACGGTGTGCGGTATGCCGGACCGGCGGGCGCTGACGGCTCCCCGCTGTCGCTGGCCTTGCGAATCGACAGTCCGGTTGGCCACACCGAGGCTCAGGTCGAACTTGCGGCCCCGCTGCAGCCCGCGACTGCGAACGCCGGCGGTGCGTTGCGCCTGCCTGTCGAGCAGATCGCCACGCCGGGTGCGTGGCTGACGTTCACGCCGCCCGCGCAGTCGATCACCGGAACGGGTGAAATGGTCCTGACCCTCACCCCCGCGCATGCGGATCGGGTGATGCTGCGCTGGGGCGCATCCGGCGAGCTTTCCGGGGTCTCCGGCGGGGTGAGCCTCGCGGCGGGCGAGGGCGGCTCGTTGACCCTTGCGGGTACGGCGGCCGAGTTGTCCGGGTACCTGTCTGCGGGTGGTTTGAAAATTCTGGCGACCCAAGCCTCGGCGCTCAAGTTCGTGCTCGAATCGACGCCCGCGCCCGGTTCGGCGCCGGTGATTTCCTCGGGGTCGGTGGCGATTGGCTACCGGGCGGCTGAACAGGTCGTCTCGGGAGCGCAGGCGATCGCGCTGCAATTGCCGCGGGCGATCACGATCGACGGTTCGGGCGGTTCGACCAACAGCCTGACGCTTTCGATCGCTCCCGTCGCCGCGGCGTTGGATGCAACCCTGTCCTTGACCCTGACGGTGGACGCGGGCACCCTCGGCCTCGGAAGCACCTCGGGCCTTGCCTCCGCCGAGCTCTCGCCCGATGCACGTGCGCTGACCCTTTCGGGATCGGCCGGACAGATCAACGCATGGTTGGCTGCCGGCCACCTGCACTACGCCGGTGTGGGCGGAGTTCTGGAGTTTGAGCTGCGTCAGGGCTCCTCCGCCGATACGGCCGGCCAGCAGTTGGGTGCAAGGCTAATGCTCGTTGCGGCCTCACCCGTGATTCCGGGGTTCGTCCTTCCTCAGGTCATGCCGATCGCAGCCGGCGTCGAATCCAATCTCCCGATACTCGGTCAGCCGATCAACGGCACCGGGCTGCTGGTGCTCGAGGCTTCGGTCCCGACCGGGACGCTTTCGGCGGCGGTTGAGGGCGGCCTGACAGATCTGGACGCCACGACCGGCCGGGTTCGGGTCATGGGCGATGCCGCGACGCTCAACGCCTGGCTCGCGCAGGGCATGCTCCGCTACAGCGGTGAACTAAGTGCGCTGACGCTGAGTGTGCGGAACGATTCCGGTCTGGGCCGTGAGGCGCTCGCGACGATCGTGTTGCAGGCTGTCGACGTCGTCGAGACGGCCGGGCCGGCGGGTCTGGGCCTGGTCCTGCCCCAGGCCCTGCCGGTCACGCCTGCCGCCCCGGTCGTGCTGCTGATGCCGGCGACCCCGCTCGCCGGTGATCCGAGCGGTATCCATACCTTCGAGGCGCAGGTGACAGCGGGCAGTCTCGGCGCCCAGCCCAGCCGCGCCGGCGATAGCCCGGCGCTCGCCGCCGTGGCTGATCTCGACGGCGCCAGCGATCGCGTCCGGATCACCGGCACGCTCGCCACGCTCAACGATTGGCTCGCCTCGGGGCGACTGGTCTATCAGGGCGAAGGGGGCAAGCTCGCTGCCCGGCTGATCCTCGGTGATCGAAGCGTCGACGGATCGATCGATCTCGGGGCCGTTGCTTCCGCGCGCTCGCCGCATCTGGCCTCGCCCGGATTCTTCGAGATTGAAGCCGGCGCAGTCAGCCCCCTGATCTGGCCAGCCGACAGCTTCGGCACGGGTTCGGCGCTTCGGACCATCACGCTGTCGGTGCCCGACGGCGGTGTCTTCCAGGCTGATGGCGAGACGCCAGAAGGCATTGAGGTCAGCGGCTCTGGCTCGGCCACGCTCACGGTGAACGGCACCGAGGCGGCGCTCAGTGCCTTCTTCGCATCACCGCTCGGACACGTTCGCTACACCGGCGTCGCGATGCAGGGCAGCGCGCCTGCTGAAACCCCCCAGCAATTGACGCTCATCGTTGCGGATGGCAACACCACAGCGCTCGCCCGCATCGCGCTGCTGGGTGCGAGCACCGCAACCCGTACCACGCCGAGCTTCGCAGGCTTGCCCGACCAGCTGTGGATCACCAGCGGAGCGCTTTCGCATCTGAAGCTCGATGCGGCCACCCTCGCCGGACAGGGGACGCTGACGCTCGAGATCGCGTTGCCGTCCGCTACGGAGCTCGAGTTGTCGGCTGGCCTCGGGCTGAGTCTTTCCCTGCCCGAGGCCAGTCCGGTCACGGTTCAGACCGAGGGGCAGCGACTCCTGCGCCTCACCGGAACGGCCGCCCAGCTGGCTGCCGTGCTCACGGGGCAGGCCGGACAGGTTCGGTACGAGGGCCCCGGGCAGGCCACGGCAGGCGCAGGGTTCGCGGTTTCGCTCAAGCTCTCTGATCCGGAGGGCCTCTCGGCGAAAACCTCGGTCGGGATCGCAGCACCGACCCAGTCCGCGCTCCAGTCCCGGGGCGCGACCCTGGTGCTGCCCGTCGCGCGGGTCGCGACCCCCGACGCGTGGGTGCCGATCGTGCTTTCGGCCGAGGCCATCGACGCGGCGGAAGACGCCCTGGTCGTGATCGAGCTCGAGGCACCGCTCTCCGTGCTTAGGCTTGACGGCCTGGAGATGATTGACTCCCAGCAGGGGACGATCACCCTCGCCGAGGGTGTGCTGACCATCGGAGAGGGTGCGAGTTTCGCGCGCTCGTCCGACGCATTGACGGGCGCTGAGACCGAATTCCCGGTTGCGCCTGAGGCGACCGAGCAGCGCTTCGCATCGACCCGCATCAGCGGAAGCGAGGCGGCGCTCAATGCCTTCTTCAGTACCTTCGGTAAGGTCTACTTTGACGCGGGCTTTGCATCGCGTCTCGGTGTTCGCGTGGTGGACGCAGTCCAGAGCCGCGGCGAGATCACGATCGTCACCCATGTCGCGGCCGAGCAGGGTGCTGCTTCGCCCTCGCTGATCCTGCCGGAGCGCTTCGATCTGCCCGTGGGCGGTGCGCTGGTGCTGCCGGCCCAGGCCGTCGCCGGCAGTGGGCTCCTCGCGATGACGCTCACGGTTTCTTCGGGTGACCTGGCCTGGATCGCCTCCGATACGCTGAAAGGATCGGCTGCCGCCGCGGCCACGCTGACCGCCGGCCGAGGGAAGGTGCTCACGCTGGTCGGCACCGCCGCAGCGCTCAACGAATATGTGGCTCAGGCAGGGAATCTGCGGTACTTCGGCGTAGCCTCCCCGGCCGTGATCGAAGTCCAGGTCGCT
>JBIKTA010000107.1:0-7414 GCA_044348315.1 Burkholderiaceae bacterium
CGACCCGCGATTTCCAAGACCGGCATGTCGTAGCCGCTGGCAATCGAATCGGCGAAATTGCCTCGCGTCCAAGGGAAGGGGTAGATGCGCTGCTCGATGGCCATCACCTCATCGAGGTCACTCGCGGTCATGGCGCGCAGACACAACCCCGCCCCTGATTCAGGGCTCGCCGAACGCTCGGGCAGGCGATCCGAGCGAGAGGATGTAGCGAGCGTCGCGCCCAGTCTCTCAGACATCGCCGCGACCTCGCGAACGCGCCAAGCGCTGCTGCTGCTGTTCGTCACGGTCCAGGGCCACCTTGTCCCGTACATAGCGCGGCGCGGCATCGGCCGGATCCCATCGGGCGCCGCTGTAAAGAAGAGGTCGCGCGAGCGAGGCAATCGTTTCCGCCCGCAGGGGCTGTAGCGCACCCAGCGCCCGCTGGGTGCGGAGCCCCGCGTCATGCAGTGAGGCCTCGAGGGCCGGATTCCGCTCGAACACCTCGCCGACCGTCAGCACCTCGCATCCTGAAAAACGCCCAACGTCGATCCAATCGGCCAGTGACTCGCCCGGACCGACCCGAGGGGGGCTGATTTCGCAGGGCACACCGGGCGATCCCTTCTCATCCCGCTCAACCACCAGACTGCAGGCATAGACTTCGTTCATGCGCGCATCGATCGCAACGACCACGGGATAGCGACCGGGGGCCGGGCGCCCAATTCCCTGTATAGCGAGTGCCTCGAGCGTGCCGACCGGAATCAAGGGCAAGCCCAGCCCAAAGGCCAGGCCCTGAGCCACTGAACAACTGACCCGCAGCGAGGTAAATGCGCCCGGGCCGGCCTCGAATGCCACGGCAGCCAGAGCGCCCCGAGCAATCGACCGTCGGGCCAGCATTTCATCCACCATCCGGAGCATGTGATGCGACTGATCGTGGCCGGTGTACTGCGACCAGCACTCTGATCCACCAGACGAGGCCCCCGGGTCGAGCGGCTCGATCGCAACCGAGCACCAGTCCGGAGACGCCGACAAAGCGAGAAGCCAGCTCAACGCGAACCTTCGCCCGGAACGGGCCGATGCTGAACTGACTCACCCGAGTGCCGTCCCTTTTGATGGTAATGCTGCTGCATGCGCGCCGCCCGACGCTGTTCCCTCAACTGATGACGCAGCACCTCACGCTCTTCCACGCTGAGGTTCAGATGAGACCCACCGCGGGAGGGAACCGGCGGTGGGGCGGCCGGCGTCGTGAGACGATGGTGATCGAGCATGCGCTGCCTGTGGGCGTCGCGCAATTGCTGACGCAACTGCTCGCGCTCATCGGGCGGCAAGCCCTGCGCCTGGCCGATCGCAATGGGTGCAGGACCGAGGCCCAGCACGGCTGCGAGCGCCAGCAGACTCAGAAATCGGGCGAAGACGCATTTCATGACGCGAGATTCTAGAGCCTGATCCAGCCATCGGGCCCAATCGGGTGGTAAAGGCTGTTACGAGTGGTAAGCGCGCCACCGGAAAGCCGCTGTGCAGTAGAAGCTCCGGCTATCATCACCCCATGAACGCGACCACTCGAAAATTGCTTGTCGTCGACGATGACCCGAGATTGAGAGAACTGCTGCGGCGCTATTTGAGCGAGAACCAATTCGAGGTGTCGCTCGCGCCAGACGGCGCGTCGATGCAGCGCCTGCTGCAACGCGAACAGTTCGACCTCATCATCCTTGACCTGATGCTGCCCGGGGAGGACGGCCTCACGCTGTTGCGCAAGCTGCGCGGCCAGCAGGACCGCACGCCGGTCGTGATGCTGACCGCAAAAGGCGACGAGATCGACCGGATCATCGGGCTCGAGGTGGGTGCGGACGACTATCTGGCCAAGCCCTTCAACCCTCGCGAGCTGCTCGCCCGGATTCATGCGGTACTGCGACGCAGTCCGCCGCCCGAACTGCCGGGCGCGCCCGGCAGTCAGGGGGAAACGCTGGAGTTTGGTCCGTTCGTGCTGAAACTCGGTGCGCGACAGTTGCTGCGCGAGGGCGAGCCCATTCCACTGACCACCAGTGAGTTTTCGGTGCTCAAGGTGCTGGCCCAGCACGCGCGACAGCCGCTTTCACGGGACAAGCTGATGACACTTGCCCGGGGCCGGGAATATGGTGCGTTCGACCGCAGCCTGGACGTGCAGGTCTCGCGCCTGCGCCGCATCATTGAGGACGACCCCCAGCAGCCGCGCTACATTCAGACCGTTTGGGGCATCGGCTACGTGTTCGTCCCAGATGAGCGCTGATCAAACACTGCCCGACCGGCGTTTCCGGTGGGCTGCGGCGCTCGACACGCTTCGGGCGGGGTTTTTCTGGCGCACCTTTTTGTTGTTCGCCGGCTTGGTGATCGCGAGCGTTTTCGCGATCCTCGCGTCCTACCGGCTGCTCGATCCCGCACCGCCCGAGCAACGCCTTGCCTGGGAAATCACCTCGATCGTCAACCTGACACGCTCGGCGCTGTTGGGATCAACACCGGCGAGACGCCTGCCGCTGCTGGAACAGCTCGCCGAGGAGGAAGGGCTTCGGGTCCTGCCACTTGAGCCGACCGATCGAGTCGGGCCGGGCCCCCTGCCCGCTCATTTGCTGGCGCTCGAGGCCCGACTTCAACAACTGCTGGACGAAGATACCCGTGTTGCCCGGCAAGTCAACGACGAGGCCGGTCTGTGGATCAGCTTCTCGCTATCGGGTGACGCCTACTGGCTGGTGCTTCCGTACGAGCGTCTCGAGCGGCAGTTCGGGCCTCGACTGACCACGATCGTCTGGGTGACGGGGCTGCTGTCGCTGGTCGGGGCCTTTGTGCTCTCCTGGCATGCCGACCGACCGCTTGCCGCGATCGCACTTGCGCTTAACCGCCTGGGACGAGGCGAGCGGGTTCACGCACTGCCCGAGGATGGCCCGCCGAGGCTCGCCGCGGTGCGCCGCAACTTCAACCGCATGCGTGCGGATCTCGCCGCGATCGAAGAGGATCGCTCGGTCGCCCTGGCGGGGATCTCCCATGATTTGCGCAGCCCCCTGACCCGCCTTCGGCTCGAAGTGGAGATGGCCGGACTGTCGGACGAAACCCGACAGGCGATGGTCGACGATATCGAGAGGATCGACGCGATCGTCGGCCAATTCATCGAGTACGCGAGGCTCGGGGAGCCCGCGCGCAGCGTCGAGGTCGATGCTGCAGCCGAGATTCGGGGGCTCGTGGACCGGTATCGCGCCGGGGCCAGCGGCCACGAGGTGGCCGAAATCGTCGCCGACCTGCCCGACACGATCGGGTGGCGAGGCGATCCGGTCGATCTGCGACGGGTCGGCGCCAACCTGATCGACAACGCGCTACGCCATGCGATCGGTCCGGACGGGCGGGTGAGCATCCGGATTCTTCTGAGCGCATCCCAGCGCGGCATCCGCCTCGTTGTCGGAGACAATGGTCCTGGCATTCCCCCCGAACTGCACGCCTCGGCCCTGAGGCCGTTCAGCCGACTCGACGCCGCGCGCACCGATCACGGTCAGCAGGGCGCAGGAAGCGGTCTGGGGCTGGCCATCGTCTCGCGGATCGCCCGGCGCTATGACGGTGATGCCCGACTCGACTCCAGCGAGCAGGGCGGCCTACGCGTCAGCGTCGACCTGCCTGACGCCCGGTGAGGCAATCACCGGGCCACTCGACACCGGGGGGCGAGAACGACTCAAGTTAAAACTTGACGATAGGCCATGACAATCAATCGGATTTGTAATGTCAATTGGCTCGCGTTATCGGACCGCTGATACACTTCGCGCCGTTCGTCAAGCCTCTGCCTGTCTCGACAGGCCTGTTTGGGTTTGCCGACACATCCATAGCCATTCAATTGCGTAACAACCCAGGAGTGTGACATGCCCAGTCTCAAAGGCACGAAGACCCACCAGAATCTCAAGGATGCGTTCGCGGGCGAGAGCCAGGCCAACCGTCGCTATCTGTATTTCGCAAACAAGGCTGACGTCGAAGGTCATACCGAAGTCGCGACCCTGTTCCGCTCCACCGCCGAAGGCGAGACCGGCCACGCGCACGGCCATCTGGACTACCTGGCCCAGGTAGGCGATCCCGCGACCGATCTGCCGATTGGCTCGTCTGCGGATAACCTGAAGGCCGCCGTCGCGGGCGAAACCCACGAGTACACCGACATGTATCCCGGCATGGCGAAGTCGGCCCGTGACGAGGGTTTCGACGAGATCGCGGACTGGTTCGAGACGCTGGCCAAGGCCGAGCGCTCGCACGCCAACAAGTTCGCCAAGGCTCTGGAAGCACTCGCAGCCTGAAAATAGGCTTGAAAGTCTGAAGGACCGATGCAGTCGGCGCCGCCGAGGCGCCGGATGCGTCGAAGGGGGAGCTGCGGCTCCCCCTGCTCATTGCAGGCCGTATCGACAGGGTTTTGCCGATTTGCGCCACCCCATTTCGTTTCAGTAGCGGAGATCCAAGATGACCGTCAGAGAAGGTTCGCTGGAGGCCCCAATCCGGCATCCCCTGGACTGGCTCAATCCCGAGTTTTACGATGAAAAATCCGCTTTGGATGAGATGGAGCGCGTCTTCGATATCTGTCACGGATGCCGGCGTTGCGTGAGCCTTTGTAATGCATTCCCCACGCTGTTCGACCTCGTCGATGAAAGCAGCACCTTCGAAGTCGATGGCGTCGACCGCAAGGATTACTGGAAGGTCGTCGACCAGTGCTATCTGTGCGACGTCTGCTATCTGACCAAATGTCCGTACGTGCCCCCACACCCCTGGAATCTGGATTTCCCGCACTTGATGCTTCGCGGCAAGGCGATCCAGTTCAAGGCGGGTACGCCGACCCGGTTTCGTGATGTCCAGCTCGCCTCCACCGACCGGAACGGCAAACTGGCGGGGATCCCCGTGATTGTCGGGGCCGTCAATGCCCTGAATCACAACAAGACCGCCCGAAAGGCACTTGAGAGCCAACTTGGCGTCCACCAGAAAGCGTGGTTGCCCGAATTCACCAGCAAAACTTTCCGGAAGAACGCCCCCACCTCCAAGCCGTGGGCGGTTCGAGATGGCGAACGGACCCCGGGCAAGGTGGTGGTCTACAGCACTTGCTACGTCAACTACAACGAGCCTGGCATCGGGCACGACCTGCTCAAGGTGCTCGACCACAACGAGATCCCCTATGTGCTGCACGCCAAGGAAGCCTGCTGCGGCATGCCCAAGCTGGAACTCGGGGATCTCGAGGGCGTGCGCGCGCTCAAGGAGATAAACGCCCCCGAACTGGCGCGCCTGGCCCGGGAAGGCTATGCCATCCTCGCGCCGATTCCTTCCTGCGGACTGATGTTCAAGCAGGAACTCCCGCTCATGTTCCCCAACGACGAAGACGTTCAGGCGATCAAGCGGGCGATGTTCGATCCGTTCGAGTACATGGTCGCCCGCGCCCGCGATGGCATGCTGAAAACCGACTTCAAGGCCGAACTCGGCAACGTCTCCTATCACATTGCCTGTCACCTCCGGGTGCAAAACGTCGGTCAAAAGACCCGGGAAGTCCTGCAGATGGTGCCTGGCACCTCGGTGCACACGATCGAGCGCTGCTCCGGACACGCCGGCACCTGGGGCGTCAAGAAAGAATTTCATGAGATCGCGATGAAGATCGCCCGACCGGTCGTTCGTCAGATGTCCGAACACCCGAACGGTGAGCCGCGCTGGATCGCATCCGACTGTCAGCTTGCCGGACACCACATCGAGCAGGGCATGGTCGAGGCAGGCAAGAGCGTGGACGACAAGCTCGCTCACCCGATCACCCTGGT
Organism: Burkholderiaceae bacterium; assembly: GCA_044348315.1. GTDB lineage: Bacteria > Pseudomonadota > Gammaproteobacteria > Burkholderiales > Burkholderiaceae_E > SYIM01. Next base: position 5,766 of record JBIKTA010000107.1, read on the forward strand.
CCGAATGGCCTACGGTCTCGCCTGACCGCGGGCAGGTTTTCCCTTCCCCTCCCTACAACAGTCTTCGGAGCGCCAACCATGCCCCATGTGACCCGTGACTCGCTGATGACACTCGAAGCCTACGCCCGCGCACGGCCTGAATTTCGCAAACAGGTCATCGAGCACAAGAAACACCGGAAAGTTCACCTCGGTGAACACCTGACGCTGCTGTTCGAGGACGAGATGACCGTCCGGTACCAGATTCAGGAGATGCTGCGCATCGAGAAGATCTTCGAGGAAGACGGCATCATCAGCGAGCTCGAAGCCTACAATCCGTTGATCCCGGACGGACGCAATTTCAAAGCGACGATGCTAATCGAATATGAGGATGCGTCCGAGCGTAAGGACGAGCTCGCCAAACTTATCGGGATCGAGGATCGCGTCTGGATCCAGGTCGAGGGGTCGCCGCGCGTGCACGCGATCGCAGACGAAGACCTCGAGCGCGAGAACGAACAGAAAACCTCGTCGGTGCATTTCCTGCGATTCGAGCTGACCGAGGAAATGGCGGCCGCGCTGAAATACGGCGTGTCGCTGTCGATCGGCATTGATCACGCCAACTACCGCGCCGAGTGCTCACCCGTGCCCAACGAAGTGCGCAAGGCGCTGACAGGCGATCTCGCCTGAGCATCTGGGCGATTTCCGCTCGACTCGCGATCGTCTCGGCTGCTGAGGCCCAGTCAGTCGGCTGCGATCAGGGCGACGGCCTGAGCGGAAATCCCCTCGCCCCGCCCTTCGAAACCCAGCCGTTCGGTGGTCTTGGCCTTGACATTCACACATCCGGGCTCGACGCCAAGAGCCTGTGCCAGCCGCTCCCCCATGGCGGGCAGATGGCGCGCGAGTTTCGGCGCCTGGCAAACGACGGTGCTGTCGACATTGACGATTCGATAACCTTGGGCGCGAACGCGACGGGCGGCTTCGGCAAGCAGCACCATGCTGTCAGCCCCCGCAAAGCTCGAATCGGTATCGGGAAAGTGTCGACCAATGTCGCCAAGACCCGCCGCCCCCAGCACCGCATCGGTTACCGCATGCGCGAGCACATCCGCATCCGAGTGGCCCAACAGGCCCTGACTGTGCTCAACCCGGAGGCCTCCGAGGATGAGCGCGCGCCCGGGCACCAGCGCGTGCACATCAAAACCCTGCCCGATCCGCATCGTCATCGATTGTGCTCCCAGTCTTGCCCGCATCCGCTCCAGGTCATCTGGAGTGGTCACCTTGAAATTGCTGCCCGAAGCTTCGATCAGCCTGACGACGCCTCCTGCCGCCTCAATCGCCGAAGCCTCGTCGGTCACCTGAGGTGCTATCGTCAAGGCTTGAATGAGCCTGCCCACCCTGGCCGCCTGAGGGGTCTGCGCCAGCCACAGGTCGGTGCGATCAACCGTTGCTGCTGCGATGGCGGTCCCGGGGCGGGACCGCCTGACGGTGTCCGCAACCCGCGTGGCGAGCAGGACGCAATCAGGCGTGGAATCGGCATGCCGGCCCTGCAGCGCCTCTCGGAGCCGACCGAGATCACCAGCATCGAGCCCGGGACGCGCCGCATCATGCACCAGGATCCAGTCGTCGCTCGAGCCGATCCCCTGGTCCACCAGCCACTGGAGACCGCCGAGCACGCT
>JBIKTA010000108.1:0-7397 GCA_044348315.1 Burkholderiaceae bacterium
CGCCCGTGTGTCGCGCACAACTATTGCATCGGTCAGGTCGGAGCCCATCGACCGATTTCCTGCATGATGAATCCGCGGGTGGGTCGCGAGGCCGAGTGGCCCGAGATCCCGAGTGTTTCGACCCGCCTCAAGCTTTTGGTCGTTGGAGGCGGGCCTGCTGGACTCGAGGCGGCGCGGATCGCTGCGCTGGCCGGCCATGATGTGACGGTCTGGGAGCGCAGCGACGCGCTGGGCGGGCGTCTCAAGATCGCCGGTAACGGGCTGGGGCGCTCGGATCTTCACACCATGCGGGATTGGTTGATCGACGCGGCCCGTCGTGCGGGGGCGAAACTCTTGACCGGGATCGAGGCGCGCGTGGAGAACGTCGCCTCGGAGGGCCCTGATCGGGTCATTCTTGCCTGCGGGGCGGATTACACCGTCGATGCAAGCCTGAGTGCTGCGTTGGATGTTGAGTCGGCGCTGACCGCTGCGGCCGATTCATGGCAGGGTCAGCGTGTGGCGGTGTTGGACGACGCGGGTTCCTGGGCCACGCTATCGGCGGCAGAGACCCTGTCCGCACAGGGTGCTGAGGTGGAGGTCATTACGTCGTCGGGAACGGCCTTGTGGGCCGTGACGCTCTACAGCAGGATGACGGCGCTCGAGCGCCTCACGAACGCCGGCGTCAAGATGCGACTGGGTCTCAAGCTCCTCGCACAGGACGGCTCGAGCTTGCGGTGCCGGGTCAGCGGTACGGGTGAGTCGCTCGTCCTGGGGCCGTTCGACCGGGTCGTGCAGGCGAGCGTGGGCCGGGCCGCGACGGGTCTGCAGCACGAGTTCGAGCAGGCGGGCTTGCCGGTACACACCATCGGAGACGCGGTCGCGCCCCGAAACCTGTTTGATGCCATGCATGATGCGCAAGCCTTGATTCGAAGTTTTGCCTGATGGGGCCCGTCCAGTCAGCGGATATCGTGGTGGTGGGGTCGGGTTCGGCCGGCGCCGTGCTTGCCGGCCGGCTCGCTGGGGCCGGCGCGCGCGTGATCGTCCTCGAGGCCGGGCCGCGCGATCGCAATCCTTTGTATCGCGTACCCCTGATGACCGGTATCCTGCTGCGCAGTCCGCGCAACAACTGGGCCTATCACACCGAGCCCGAGCCTGGGCTGGGCGGGCGTTCGCTCTACTGGCCGCGGGGCAAGGTGCTTGGGGGGTCTTCGGCCATCAACGGCATGGTCTGGACGCGCGGCTTTCCGGCTGATTACGAGGCCTGGGCGGCCGCTGGCTTGCCCGAATGGTCATGGTCTTCGGTGCTGGAGGCCTATCGCTCGATCGAGGGCCACTGGATGGGCGAGTCGCCCTGGCATGGTGGCGGAGGGCCGCAGCGACTGTCCCGGATTGCACCACTGCATCCGCTGTCAGAGGCTTTCCTTCATGCCGCGGGGCAGGCGGGACTGGCCCGTACCGATGATTTCAACGGCGCATCGCCCGAGGGTGCTGGACCCTATGATTTCGCGATCGCAGAGGGCCGGCGCCTCAGTGCCGCGCGCGCCTTTTTGACGCCTCAGGAACACCGCCGGAATCTTCGGGTGCTCACGGGCGTGCAGGTGCTGCGAGTCTCGATCGAGGGCGGACGGGCCGTGGGGGTTGAGGCCCTCATCGAGGGCCGCAGGCAGACGATTCGGGCCGACTCACAGGTCGTCTTGTGCTGCGGAACCGTCAATACGCCTCAACTCCTGATGCTCTCGGGAATCGGTCCGGCCGATCACCTTCGCAGTCATGGTATCGACGTGACCGTCGATCTTCCCGAGGTCGGCCGCAATCTTCAAGACCATCTGCTGGCTCGAGTGGAGTATGACTGTACCGAGCCGATCACCTTGAGTCGCTTGCTTCGGCCCGATCGGGCGGCCTTCGCGCTGCTGCGTGCGCTGGCCCACGGCAAGGGGCCCGCAGCGAGCTTCCCGCTCGAGGTCGGCGCGTTCATGCGGAGCGATGCGGGTATCGATCGTCCCGATCTCCAAGCGCATTTTCTGCCGGGGCGTTCGACCGCGGTGATCCGCATGCCTTGGAATCGTGGGTCGATCGCCCAGACCCATGGTTTTTTTGCCAATGTCTACGTGATGCGTCCGGCCAGTCGCGGCGAGATCCGTCTTCGCTCTGCGGACCCGTTGGCGCCCCCTGCGATCCGGGGGGCTTATCTGAGCGAACCCTCCGACCTCGTCACACTGCGCGCAGGCGTGCGCAGGCTCAGGGAGATCTTCCGGCAGTCGGCTTTTGATCGATGGCGCGGGGCTGAATCCGCGCCCGGCATCGGGCTACACAGCGATGCCGATCTCGACGCCTGGATTCGCGCCACCGCCGATACCGTCTTCCACCCGGTGGGGAGTTGCCGTATGGGGGCTGACCCGGCTTCGGTCGTCGATGGCCGTCTGCGGGTGCGCGGGATCGAAGGTTTGCGGGTGGCTGATGCGTCGGTCATGCCGACTTTGGCGAGCTGCAACACGCACGCGCCATCGATGATGATCGGGGCCCGGGCGGCGGACTTCATCTTGAGTCGCTGAGCAATACGCTCGAGCTCGCGTCAATTTTTCGCTTGCTGTTCCGCCTGGTCTCGAAGGCTGGCTAAATGTTGTCGCCCGGTTTATATTGCATGCAAATTGCATTCAATCAGGTTTCCTCCGCATGACCCAGGTTCGTATGAGTCCGCGCGGCGGCGCACAGGACCGCGCTTACCAGTTCATCAAGGCCCGCATCCTTGACCAGCGTTATGCGGCGGGTCAGCGACTTCGCGCCCAGGAGTTGGCCGAGTCTATGTCCATCAGTCGCACGCCTGTTCGCGAGGCCTTTGGTCGCCTGGAGCAAGAGGGGTTGCTGCGTCGGGAGGACGGTTGGGGCTTCAGCGTCCGTGGGCTCACCCCCGATGAAGTCATCGACCTCTTCGAGGTCCGCGAGGCGCTCGAATTGAGCGCGCTTGCCTTGGCGATTCCGCGCATCGATTCCGCGCGTTTGCTTGCTCTCACCCGACAACTCGAAGACAGTGCCGCAGCGCTTCAAAAGGGGCGCAGCGTCGATTCCATCCGATTGGCGCGCCGTTTCCATTTCGCGATCGCTCAGGCAAGTGGCAATGTCTTGCTCTCCGAGATGATCGAGGGCTTGAATGAGCGCATCCATCAGGTTGGCCTGATGCTCGCCGCCCGCTTTCCGAACCGACCGGCCGAGGTGCTCGACGAGAACCGGGCGCTGCTCGACGCTCTGGCCGAGCGTGATACCCGCCGCGCAGCCCGTGTTCTCAAGGCCCACATTCGCCGGAGTCGTGACCTCGTGCTCGGGCGTGAAGGGCGTGATGCGAGGCGGATCGCTGTTGTGTGACCCAACAAAACCTGATCAAGGAGACCCATGATGACCACAAGCCTCAAGAGACGTCTGATCGGAAGCGCGGCAGCGTGCGCGCTGGGATTGTTTGCCTTGCAGCCGGCCTCGGCTCAGGACTTTCCCACCCGGCCCATGAAGCTCATTGCCCCGCTTGCCCCGGGGGGCGCGACCGACCTGGTTGCGCGGATACTCGCCGAGCGCGTCGGGCGGTATCTTGGGCAGCCCATGGTGGTCGAGAATCGCCCCGGTGCGGGTGGAACGGTTGGTTCAGCCCTGGTCGTTCAGTCGCCGCCTGACGGGCATACGCTGCTGATGGGCACGATCGGGACGCTTGCCATCAGCCCCGCCACCTACAGCAAGATGCCTTATGACACCGACAAGGATCTGGTGCCGGTGGCGAGGGTCGCGAGCGGCCAGTTTGCTCTGGTGGTGCCACCTTCCTTCCCCGCGGCGAATTTCAAGGAGTTTCTCGACTACGTGAAGTCGAACCCGGGTCGACTGAATTACGGTTCAGCGGGCAAGGGCAGTACCCTGCATCTGGGTATGGAGTTGCTGGCAAGCATGGCCGGACTCAAGATCACGCATGTGCCCTACAAGGGTAGCGGCCCGCTGGTCACGGCCCTGGCGGCTGGCGAGATTCAGATGGGACTGCCCGACGTCCCCTCGGTGCTTCAGTTCGTTCGCTCTGGGCGATTGAAGGCACTCGCGGTGACCGGGCCGCAGCGCGACGCCAAGTTTCCGGAGGTCCCGACGATTGCCGAATCGGGCATCGCGGGCTACGACGTCGTCGTCTGGCTGGGCGTCATGGTCCCGGCGCGTACACCGCCCGAGGTCATCGCGCGCCTGAATCAGGCGATTCTCAAGTCGCTTTCCGATCAGGATGTCCTGGGCAAGCTCGATGAGTTTGGGCTCAGCGCGTTTGGCTCCTCGCCCGACGAATTCCGAAAGTTCCTCGCCGTCGAGCGCGCCAAGTGGGCGGCGGTGGTCAAGGCATCGGGCGCTGCAGACAACTGAGCTAAAAATTGAAGCAGCGATTGAATGGAGTGAATGCATGAATTCGGCAACCATGATTGGCGATGGCAGGGACGCGCGGCGCACCGCCTCGGCCCGCAAACCCGAGCCTGTTGACGATTTGAGCAGTTGGACGGCGGGCACCTTCAAGGGTTCGAGCGACTGGATCCGGGTGCTGCAGCCCGATCAGATCGATGAGATCGATCGGGCGATCCACCTATTGGTGGAGCGCGGCGTCACGCTGGCGAGTGTCCGAGCGGGCGACCTGCGCCTGCCCGCGCTTGAGTCCCTGCTGCGGGAATTCCTCGATCTGGACATCCGGCAACGTGGTTTCGGACTGATTCGTGGCTTTCAGGTGCATCGTTACACGGTCGAGCAATGCGCCATGTTCTTCTGGGCGCTCGGTACCTGCATGGGGAAGCCTGTTTCACAGAACGCCGATGGGGATCGTCTCGGTGCGGTGCGCAGCAAAGGGCTCGATTACGATGCCTTGAATGTGCGCGGCTATCAGACCACGGCCAAGCTGCCGTTTCACTGCGACCCATCCGATGTGGTGGGCCTACTCTGCATCAACAAGGGATTGAGCGGAGGGCTGAGCTCGGTGGTGAGTGGGGTGTCGATGTACAACCGTGTGCTCGCCGAGCATCCGGAGTATCTGGAGCTCCTCTACAGAGGGTTTCGCTACGATCGGCGCGGCGAGGAGGCGTTTTATCAGACCCCGATCAGCGATCCGGTGCCGGTTTTCAGCTACACCGCACCCCATCTGAGCATTCGCTACGTCCGCAAGTCGATCGAGACCGCCCACCAGAAGCTGGAGCAGCCTTTTACGGCGCAGGAACTCGAGGTGCTCGATTACATGGAGGAGCTCTCACAGCGCGAGTCCCTCGTCTATTCGATGATGCTCGAGCCTGGCGACATGCAGTTCTGCAACAATTACACGGTACTGCATTCCAGAACGGCCTTTGAGCAGGATCCCGAGCGGCCGCGCCACCTGATGCGCTTGTGGATCAAGGTGCCTGAGATCCGATCGCTGGCGCCTGATCTGATCGAATATGACCCTGCGTCTGGCTGGAGCCGGCGCGAGGGCATTCCGGACCGCCGGGCGCCCATGCCCAAGGATGAGCCGGACGAGCTGGTGGCGGGCGGGACGATCTAGCGCTCTGACAGGCCTGGGGCCCCGAACTCGGCAAGGCCCCAGGCCAATCCCTGCATCAGACAGTGCGGCAGGTCTTGATGCCCAGGATCGAATAGAGCGGGCAGGTGCCAACCAGACCGGTCAGGAGCGGCACGACGCCGATCCACGCCCAGGCCGAAAGGGTGCCCGTCGCGGCCGCGACGATCAGCGCAAGACCGACTGCGATCCTGATGCCGCGATCCGTGCCGCCTACATTGGTCGAAAACATTTTGCATTCCTTTACTGGATCCATGGACGCGGGAGTCTGATCAGTCCGCCAGCCGGAGCCGCTGAGAATCCGCCCGCCTCAGAGGTCAAAAGTTAACGGAACACCCCGCGGGGGGATTTGTTCCGGATCAAACTCTGAGAACCTGGGCCGAAGCTGTCACAATCGCATCCCCCAACCCGTGTCGCTTCGCAGCGCATGTCGCTTCATGGATGCATTTCTCATTTCGACCGGAGTCGTCGCGCTCGCCGAAATCGGCGATAAGACACAGTTGCTGACCCTTGTGCTTGCGGCGCGTTACCGGAAGCCCTGGCCAGTGATTGCAGGGATCTTTGCGGCGACCCTGCTCAATCATGCGATCGCCGGGGCGGTCGGCGCCTGGCTGGCGGCGGCGATCGGACCGGACTGGATGCGCTGGATTCTGGGCGTGTCCTTTATCGTGATGGCCGTGTGGCTCCTCATTCCGGACCGGCTCGACGATGCTGCCGGAGGCGGGCGGCGGTATGGAGGGGTATTCCTCAGCACCTTCGTGCTCTTCTTTATCGTCGAGATGGGTGACAAGACGCAGATCGCGACCGTTGCGCTGGCTGCACGCTTTGATTCTCTTGCCGCAGTGGTGGTCGGTACGACGGTGGGGATGATGTTGGCCAATGCGCCGGTCGCACTCTTTGGTGATGCGCTGGCCAAGCGTTTGCCGATCCGAATGGTTCATGGTGTCGCGGCTGGTGTGTTCGCCGTGCTGGGTGTGGGCGTTCTGATTTTTGGCTGAACGGCTGTTCAGGCGTGATGAGGGGAGAATAGACGTGGCGAATTTAGTCGGCTCGGGTGCCATGAGTGGCGCGCCATTTTCGGTCAGGTGCTTCGGGCTACTGGGGCGTTTGCGCACTCCCCTGAGCAGACTGGCATCATCCGGCCGGGCAAGGCCGGACCGTGCTTGTCGCGCGTTGACGCTGGCCTTGTTCCTGGCCTTGGGCCTCGTTCATCCGGGCGCCGCGCGCGCTCAGGATGCCTCAACAATTTCCGCCCGTCCTCAAGTCGTTGCCGAGGGGCTCGAGCACCCCTGGGCGGTCGCATTCCTGCCGGGTGGGCGTTTCCTGGTCACTGAAAGGGTAGGCCGCTTGCGGGTCATCGAGGCGGATGGGCGCATCCGCGAGCCGGTCGCCGGGCTCCCTCCGATCGACGCCGGGGGGCAGGGCGGACTGCTTGATGTCATCACAGACAGTCGCTTCGCGCAGTCGCGCCGCATCCATTTTTGCTTCACCGAGCCGGGGGCAGGGGGCAACAGCACGGCCATGGCCACCGCCCGCTTGTCTGAGGACGGCGCACGACTCGATTCGATGCGGGTGATCTTTTCGCAGCGGCCCAAGGTTCCCGGGCGTCATCACTTCGGTTGCCGGATCGTCGAGCTGCCCGATGGGTCTTTGGCGCTGACGCTGGGGGAGCGTTTCAACCGCATGGAGGACGCGCAGCGCCTGGACAATCATCTCGGCAAGATCGTCCGGGTCAACCAGGACGGCACGGTGCCGGCTGGCAATCCCTTCGTTGGACGCGGCTACGCTCTGCCCGAGATTCTGAGTTTGGGGCACCGTAATCCGCAGGGTGCCACCCTCGGCCCCGACGGTCGCTTGTGGATGCATGAGCATG
>JBIKTA010000109.1:0-7342 GCA_044348315.1 Burkholderiaceae bacterium
ATTCCGCCGGCCTCGGCAGGACGCGCCGGATCGAGTCGTCGGACAGCCCCGAAGGGTTCAGTGTCAACGAAGGATTCAGATGCTCGCGAATCAGTGCGGCGAGCTCGCTGCCGCCCACCCGGTTGCCCCGTGCGCTCAGATAGGTGTCGATCTGCGCTTGAGCCTGCGGACCCAGCCCGGCACGCTCGTAAATCGTGCGAATGGCCTGCGCCGTCGCGTCCATCTTGCTGTCGCGCCGGGCAAAAAACTGAGCGCTGCTCTTGCGCTCGAATGACATGTCCCGGTCCTTGCTGGTGTGCATCAGCTTCAGGACACCGGGCTTGCCATCGATCTGGGTCACCAAATCGGACAAGACCTTCCGAGCGGCGTCCTGTTCCAGGTTTTGCAGGCCAGCGAGCCCGCGGATCGCAGGGCCGCCTTCAGCACCGGTTAATCGTGTGACCATGATGTGTATTCTCAGGACCGTATGGCCATTTTTGGGGCGATATGAGCATTCGAGGAATCGCAGCGGTCAACCGCGAAGCAGCAGGGCGCCTGGAGCAGCAGACGGCTCAAGTCCGGAATCGAGCGCCCCGTCGTGGTTCAGCATGGGTCGCAAAAGGCTGAGGAGGGTTTCGGCCCGCTCGATGCCCTCGCCAAGGTTTTCCGCGAGACTGGACGCGCTCAACGCGGCGACAGGACGGTTTTGAACCTGCAGTCGAAGTGTTGAAGAGCGTTTCCGCGGAGGATCCTGCCAAGCTTAACCCCTCCGCCTACTGGATCCTGATCCCCAGCGCCGAGATGATCGGCCCCCAGACGCGATTTTCTTCGTGAATGCGCGCGAGAAACTCGCGAGGCCCTTCGCCGCTCGGGTCCATGCCGAGTTCCGACAGCTTCTTCCGGGTCTCGCCATCGCGCAGCACGGACAGGATTCCTGACTCTAGGCGGCTGAGGACAGCGGGCGGCGTCTTCGCCGATGCGGAAATGCCGAACCAGGGTGCGCCGACCACGCCGGGTACAAGCTCCGCAATGGCGGGGACCTCCGGGTAGAGGCGGGAACGCTCGGGCGACGCAACCGCGAGAAGCTTCAGCTTGCCGTTCCGGATGTTCGGGCCCGCACTGACCAGACTCTCGAACTGGATGTCGACCCGGCCGCCGATCAGGTCGATGACGGCTTGCGCGGCGCCTTTGTAAGCGACGTGGACGAGTTTGAGGCTGCCCCTTTGTTGCAGCAATTCGCCGGTCAGGTGCCCGGACGACCCGACGCCGACCGATGCAAAAGTGAATCGCTCGGGCTGGGTTCGAGCTTGATCGATCAATTCCTTGAGCGAGCCGATCGGTGAGTCGCCGCGCACCAGCAAGCCGTTGGCGAAGCTGCCGATCACTGCGATATGCGCAAAGTCGTTGACGGGGTCGTACGGCATCTTGGCCCGCATCAGTGGCACCGGAGCGATCGACGAAGTGGAACTGATCAGGAGCATCGAGCCGTCGGCCGGACCCTTGGCCACCGCATCCGCCCCCAGCGTTGCCCCAGCCCCAGGACGATTTTCGACCACGACGTTCGTCCCGAGTGCTGGACCGAGCTTCTCGGCAATCATCCGGCCGATCACATCGGTCGAGCCGCCTGCGGCGAACGGCACGACGATTCGAATCGCCTTGGGTAATGCTCCCTCGGTCCCCGACTGGGCGTAGGCGCCGGCTGGGCTGATCAGGATGCTTCCCGCCCCAAGCAAGGCCGAAGCCACCGCAAAAATATTTCGGCGATTGCGCTTGAACGCTAACATCTCTCCCCCTCTATCTTTTTGTCAAAAACAACATTCAGCTGATGGTAGCAGAGCAGAGCAAGGCCATGACACCTTCTGAAATGTACGAAATCACCGGGCGATTCATCAGCCGGTTCGTCGCGACCCCGCTTCCGGAAGCGGTCATCGAGCGCACGCGCCTGATTGCGCTTGACACCGTCGCCGTCATCGTCCGCGGCTATCGCGAGGCCGATGTGAGTGCGTTCGCCTCGTCGTGTCCGGGACGCGTTGACGGCGCGTCACTGCTCCGCATGGGGGGCCCGCGGATCGACCCTGCCCAGGCGATCCTCTGCAACACCGCCTCGGCCGCCGCGCTTGAGCTCTGCGAAGGGAACCGCCGGGCGATGGGTCATATCGCCCTGCAGGTGCTACCCGCCGTTCTGGCTGCGGCCGAGACGCATGGGGTCCCCGGCGATCGTGTCTTGCCAGCCATCGCGCTGGGTTACGAAATGGCCGCCCGAATGGGGGCCGCAGCCAGACGCCATTTCCGTACGCATGGCCACGGCATCTGGGCGGCTGCGGGCTCGGCGGTGGCGGTCGCCACGCTGATCGGCCGAGCGCCTGCGGAGATCGTCGAGTGCCTGAAGATCGCCTCAAACCTGTCGCTCGCGCCCTCGTTCTCAACCCATGCCGAGGGTGCCACCGTGCGCAACCTCACGGCCGGAATGGGCGCGATGCTGGGCTATCAGGTCCCTGCGTTACAAAGGGCTGGCTATCTGGGAAGCCTTTCGGCGATGTCGGTCACGCTCGGCGAAGCGTTGGGCTCGTCCTTCTCGGCCGAAGCATTCGTCGATGGCATGGGGCAGGATTACTGTGTCATCGACAACTACTTCAAGTTCGACGCGAGCGGCCGACACATGCAGGCGCCGGCCGAGGCCCTGCGCGCCATCATGGCCCGACACGTGATTCAACCTGAAGCCGTGATGCGTGTCCTGGTCGCTACCTACTCGCCGGCCGCTGCGCTGACCCAGTGCGAGCCGCCGAACGCGCTCGCTGCAAAGACCTCGATTCCCTATGCGATCGCCGCGCAACTGGTGGTCGGTCATCTGGGGGTTGAGGCCTACGATCCGGAGCGCATCAGTGATCCGCGCATCCGGCAACTGATGCGTCGCGTCGTCCTGTCCGAGGGGCAGCCCGATCCCACATCGTCGGGACGCGCTGATCCTGCAGCGCGCTGGGCGCGGGTGATCGTGGAGACCACTGCCGGCGAACGCTTTGAGGGCTACTGTGCGAACCCTCCAGGCGAAGGCGACACGCCAGCGAGCGCCGCGCAACTGCGTGAGAAGTTTGACAGTCTGACCGTACCCATGCTGGGCGCTGAGAACGCGCGGCGCCTGCACCAGCTGTTCGGCATGATTGAATCGGTCGGCGATTTCCGGCGCGCCTTGGGTAAGTGCTTTGCGATTTGAACAGGCGGCGTCCTGAGGTCGAACGCTGCCTGGCGCCCTAGCCAACTCGCCGCTCAGGGCGAAAGGAACCGATCGTACTCGTCGAAGAAACGCTCCGGCGTTTCAAAGTGGGGCAATGCTCCGGTTTGCATGACGCTGAATTGCCAGTTGGCGGCCATCTGCATCCGTGACTTCTGGCGATAGTCGGTGAAGTCGCCCCGAACACCATGGCACATCCAGACCGAGCAGCGCAGCCCGTCGTAGAGGGTGTGGATGTCGCGGCTGAAGAGTGACCCCGTCAGGAAATAGAAGGGTGCATACGCGGCGCCGGGCGCACGGGCGGTCTGCACGGCCTGCTCATGCAGCCAGTCGTCGATTTGTCGCGAACCGAAGGTCTTGCGCAGGAAATACCGGATCACGCCCGGGCGCGTCAGCGTCCTGAACAGCACGGGCCACGCGCCGGACCCACGCAGCAGACGCTGCAGCCACGGAATGGCCATCGTGCTGCCGGGTGGCCCCCGCCTCACATCGGTTCCGTTGAATCCCGTGGGGCTGACGAGACCCAGGCTACGGTAGTGGCCAGGCTGTTCGGTGGCCGCGCGCGCCAGGAATTCGCAGGATAAGGACAAAGCGAGCGCATCAACGGGTACCGGCCCGCAGCGGCGGCGGATTTCCTGCGTTGCCGCGTGAATGGCGTCAGTCATCAACCGCGGCGTGTAGGCCCGGTCACTGCGTTCCGACGCGCCAAAGCCCGGCAGATCCAGCGAAAATACAGATCGCGTGCCTTCGTAGTGCCGATGCAGGGGCGCCATTTCGGCGCTTGAGGGAGCGGCGTTGATGCTGTGGATCAGCAGCAACGGTTTACCGCTGCCTGATGCGCGCAGCGCGAGGGAGCCCGCTGGGCTGTCGAAGCGCACCAGCTCGCCCGGGAGGTCGGCTATGGCGGTGAATTGACGCATGGGCATCAGTTTGATCCACTGCAAAGAAAAACGTACGCGCATCCTGTCATTCGTGTAGTACTACTTGGCTGACACGTACAGGACTCTTCGTCCTTAGGCCTTTCTACCTGCTCCAGCGTTCTGCTGGCGGTCGAGTTGAACTCCCTTCTGAAGATCTTCTTGGCGTCTCTTCGCTTGGCGCGCTTTTGCGCTCGGCAACTTCAAAAGGAAATCGACATGACGACCGAAACCGGCACTTTGAAATGGTTCAATGAGAGCGAGGGCTTTGGCTTCATCGCCCCGGACAATGGTGGCAAGGATCTGTTTGCCCACTTCAAAGAGATTCAGGGCAGCGGCTTCAAAACCCTGACCGAAAATCAGCGCGTGCAGTTCGAGGTGACCCAAGGGCAAAAAGGCCCCCAGGCGTCCAACATTCGGACGGCCGCTTGACCGTTGCATGAATGCTGAGGGTCGGGTACATCCCGATCCTCGCCGATGAAAGCGCGGCCTGGCCGCGCTTTTTTTTCATGGTGCGCGTGTCCGATGTCAGTTCCGAGATCAGCCTCGCATGCCTATTACATGGATGTCCAGCGATCGCCTAGTGCCTTCCCACCTCCCCTGAAAGGCCTGCCTTGAAAAACCTACAGGAAGCAACAGAGCGAATCTGTGAGCTCAAGGGGAGTTTGATCGCTCTCGATGCCCTGGTTTCGGCCGTGATCGGTGCGATCCCGGATGCCAATCGACTCCGGCTCACAGAGATGTTCGATGCCAACACCGAAGCCGCCAGGACCGTACTTCTGAACGCCGACGTTTCCGATCTCCTGCTCGAAGCGTTTGAGCATGACGTTACGCGTAACCGCAAACTGCTTCAATCCGGGACCGGTACGGCCATCTCCGCGATGTCCGGAAGGGCCATCGACGGATAGCTGCAGGGAACGAATCAGCTCAAGCGTTAGTCAACAGCCGAGCCTTGACCGTACGGCCCTTGATGCGTCCTTCGTTGAGTCTCGCAACGACCTCGTGTGCGATGACGCGCTCGATCGCCACGTAGGTGGCGAACTCATTGATGTCGATCTTGCCCACTTGCTCACGTGTGTAGCCGAGGTCGGCGGTCAGTGCGCCCAGCACGTCGCCCGGGCGGATCTTGTCCTTGCGCCCCGCCTGGATGTGAAGGGTGGCCATCGCAGGGAGTAGGCGGCCCCCCGGGCTTGGCACAAGTTCGGCAAGCGTATGCCAAACCGATGGCCGCCCCTGCATCTGTTTGATGCGCCCGACCGAGCCCATTTCGTCCATCGATACCAGACTGAGCGCGAGGCCGCCTTCGCCCGCGCGACCGGTGCGGCCGATTCGGTGGATGTGCGCCTCCGGCTCGGTTGAGATATCGACGTTTACGACGGCTGAGAGGCCGGCGACGTCGAGCCCGCGCGCTGCGACGTCGGTTGCAACGAGCACCGAGCAGCTGCCATTCACAAATCGCACCAGGACCTGGTCGCGCTCGCGCTGCTCCAGATCGCCATGCAGCGCCAGCGCGCTGTATCCCTGGGCCTGCAAGAGCTCCGCGAGCTCGCGGCAGCGGGCCTTGGTGTTGCAGAAGGCGAGCGTGCGCACCGGGCGAAAGTGTTCCAGCAGGCTCGAGACGACCTGTAGCCGCTGGTCCTCGCGGACCTCGTACCAGCGCTGCTCGATTTGGCCGCTGTCGTGCTGCTCTTCCACCTTCACCGTGACCGGCTCGCGCAGGAACTGTTTGGCGAGCTTGGCGATACCCTCGGGATAGGTGGCCGAGAACAGCAGGGTCTGGCGGACTGTCGGGCACTGGCGGGCCACGTTGGCGATGTCGTCGAAGAAACCCATGTCCAGCATGCGATCAGCTTCGTCGAGCACCAGCGTCGAAAGCGCATTCAGCTGCAGATGGCCACGCTCGAGAAGATCGAGCACGCGTCCCGGCGTGCCCACGACGACGTGCACGCCGTGTTCCAGGCTCGCGATCTGCCCCCGAAGTGGCACACCGCCCGCAAGCGCGACGACCTTGACGTTGTCCTCCGCGCGGGCGAGCCGCCGGATCTCTGTTGTGACCTGCTCGGCCAACTCACGCGTGGGGCACAGCACCAGGGCCTGCACCGCGAAGCGCCGCACATCAAGCCGGGCCAGCAGGGCCAGCGCGAAGGCTGCCGTCTTCCCGCTGCCGGTCTTGGCCTGGGCGATCAGGTCGCGGCCTTGCAGCGCGGGCGGCAGGCTCGCGGCCTGGATGGCGGTCATCTCGAGATAGCCCAGCCGGCGAAGGTTCTCCAGGGTGGCGGGAGAAAGGGCGAGCGAGTCGAAGCTCTTTGGGGAGGGGGGATGATTGATCATATTCGCATGTTACGCACAAAGCGGCGGGTGGACGGCGGGCGTTTCATTTTGCGTCAGGGACCCTGCTCGGATCATTGCCCTGGCGCTACAACGGATATAAAACCCTTTTATCACCAGAGGATCCGTTTCCGGAGGAGAAAATTTTGACCCGGCTTTCAAATTGAACGGGAGGACGCGCGCGTCGATGCGCCATCCGACTCGCCGCTTTTGTTTGTTCTCGCCAATGATCTCGGGATCAACGGTGTCAAGTATGGTTGCGGGAAATCCCAATGCGGATCCTGCGCGGTCCCGGTCAACCGCGAAGCGACCCGGCCCTGTGCCACCCAGCTCTCGTCGGTCGCGGGCAAGAGCGTGACCACCCTGTAGGGTTTGACGCAGCAGGGGCGGCCGAGCCGTCTCCAGCAGGCCTTCATCGACGAGCAGGCTGCACAGTGTGGCTACTGCACCGCCGGGATGATCATTCAGGCCGAGGCGCTCCTCGATCAGAACCCGAACCCCAGCGATGCCGAGATCCGCGCGGCGCTCAACACCAACTTGTGCCGCTGCGGGACCCAGAACCGGGTGGTGCGGGCGATCCAGCGCGCAGCCAAAGGAGGGGCCGCATCATGAAGCCGACCCATGATCAGAGCCGTCGAGGCTTTCTCAAGGCCACCGGTTTCGTTGCGCGTTCGTTTGCCATTCCCTTGGCCGACGTATCGGCGCAGGCGGCCGCGCCTGCGAAGCCCAGGTTGCCTGGCAGCCTCAACATCCACCGCCAGCTCAAGGTCAGGCTCAGGATCAATGCAGACGGTACGGTCACCTTGCTCGTGGGCAAGGTCGAGCTCGGACAGGGCATTCTCACCGCTGTAGCCCAGATTTTCGCGGACGAGCTCGATGTTGATTTCGA